>CALXBH010000076.1 GCA_944386475.1 uncultured Clostridia bacterium
ATCAGCCGCTCCATCTTTTTGCCCCCATTTATTAGCTATAAAATAATTTCTTATTAAACGGTTGCGCGCGCAACCAGTTAAAAATAGTATACCACGTCTGCCTTTTTCCGTCAATTTATTTATTCTCCTAAAATGCTGATTGACGCTCTTGAGTTTGAATATAAGAACTGCATGGCGGGCAGTCTATAAGATCGTGATAAAAGCCAGCGCGGTATGATTACTTGCCATCCTTGAAAAGGCGTTGATATTCTTTTCAGTTTAAGATGTCTTTTATCTGATCTTGTCCTGTTATACTTTTCGGCCGCTGCAGTATGGATGCCTGCTGTACTTACATAATGTTCTGTTTCCCAAAAGTTTTAATTTTCATTCCCCGCACCCGGTAAGCTCAGCCAGTCATCCTGTTTTTCGCAGAGCAGTCTTTTATCGCCCCACATTTATTTTCCAAATCAGGTGAAGGATATTCGAGCATTATTTGACCTGTTTTTCATTCCTGCTGCGCCTTGCTGCAAACGCCTTTCCAGGTAAATATCGCAGTACTAAAGCAAAAAGGAGATACTGCATCTTTCAGTATCCCCTTAAACTGTTCTTACTTTTTGATGGCAATAAATTCTTCCAGTGTCGCGTCCTTTACCCGGCCGTCTTTATACACCTGGTACCCGGCGATGGTATCGGTGATTTCCCGTCCGCCCACCTCGCTTTGGGTGGTGGAGGAATAAACGACCCGATAAAACTCGGCGGTCTCCCCAGTCACGGTCAAGGTGACGGTCGCAGTCGTTTCCCCATTGGGGGTAGTCGTTTTAAGCTCGCCTACATAGCGGCCTGTTCCGCCCTCACGCTCCTCATAGGTAAAGGTGGGAACATTGCGGAACCGGATGGGGATCACTCGGTCTTTAATAATATCCAGCGCCTCTTTTCCGCTTCCAACCGCGCCGGCAGCGGAAACCGTCTCGGCACTGACTACCTGGGTGCTTCCGTCGTCAGGCAGTGACGCGGTTGTTTCTGACCCGCTTGCCACACTGCCTGTAATCCCCGAAACATCCAAACCGCTCTCCAGAGAGTCTGTTTCACTGGAAGCCGTGTAATCCGGCATAAACAGCAAGGAATAAGAGGTAACATCGGAACTTGCGTCCTCCCCATTCTCCGAGGAACAGGCTGTTAAAATAAGGCAGGCGAGTATGGCGCCTGCTAAAATTTTATTTAATTTCATGCAGATTCCCTTTCTGATTATTTACAATTGCTTCCCCTCATGACCCCTTTTAGGAATTCCCTTTTATCTTGTCCCAATATGCCTTGGCCGCCTGTTCGTTTTTATTGGGGCCGTACTCGTAATAGCAGGCGTCTTTGAGGGTATCGGGAAGATACTGCTGCTTGACATAATGCCCCGGGAAGTTGTGGGCATACTGATATCCCTGCCCTTTGTTGAGCTTTTTTGCGCCCTCATAATGGGAGTCTTTTAAGTATACCGGGATATCCCCCGCCTTTCCGGCGGCTACATCCGCCATCGCCGCGTCAATGGCGCAGATTACACTGTTGGATTTAGGCGCGGTGGCCAGCACCAGCACCGCCTGGGCTAAAGGGAGCCTTGCCTCCGGCAGGCCAAGCTGCATGGCGTTGTCCACACAGGCCTTGACAATGGATACCGCCTGGGGATACGCCAGGCCGATATCTTCGCTGGCGATCACCAAAAGCCGCCGGCAGGGGGAAATTAAATCCCCGGCGGTGAGAAGCCTTGCCAGATAATGAAGCCCCGCATTCGGGTCGGACCCCCGGATGGATTTCTGAAACGCCGAAAGGATGTCATAATGCTCGTCCCCGTCCCGGTCATACCGCATGCTGCTGCGCTGGGACAGCCGGGAGGCAAGTTCTTTGCTGACCCGCCGTTCGCCGTTTTCCTCCGGCGCGGTCAGGGAGCAAAGCTCCACCGTGTTTAAGGATTTTCGCACATCCCCGCCGCAGCTGAGGGCGATGTGGGAAACCACCCCGTCCTCGGGGACAATCTTGCAGGCAAGCTCTTCCTCCATCAGGGAAAAGGCGCGGGTCACCGCCCGCTCGATCTCCGCCGGTTCCACGGGCCTAAATTCAAACACCGTGCTGCGGCTTAAAATGGCGTTATAAATATAAAAATAGGGATTTTCGGTGGTGGAGGCGATCAGGGTGATCTGCCCGTTTTCAATGTACTCCAAAAGGGACTGCTGCTGCTTTTTGTTGAGGTATTGGATCTCGTCCAAGTACAGCAAAACCCCGTTGTAGCCGGCGATGGTGTCCAGTTCCTCCACAATCGCCTTGATGTCCGCCGTGGAAGCGTTGGTGCCGTTTAGCTTATGAAGCCGCTTGTTGGCGGCGTTTGCCATAATCCGGGCCACGGTAGTCTTTCCGACCCCGGAGGGGCCGTAAAAGATCATGTTGGGGATCCGGCCGCTTTCCATAATCCGGCGCAGAGGCATGTCCTTTCCCAGAAGATGCCTCTGCCCCACCACTTCGTCCAATGTCTGCGGGCGGATCCTGTCCGCCAAAGGTGCCGCCATGGGCCTCCGCCTTTCCTTTCAGTCCGATGTGCTTATTCGTACAGGGGATATTTTTTGCACAGCTCTTCCACCATGCTCCGCGCCTTGCCGGCGTTGTTTTCAAAATCTTTGGCCGTCAGATAGATCGCCTCGGCGATCACGTCCATGTCGGCGGGCACAAGTCCGCGGGAGGTCACCGCCGGGGTGCCGATGCGGATGCCGCTGGTGATAAACGGACTTTGAGGATCGTTGGGGATGGCGTTTTTGTTAACGGTGATATACACATCGTCCAGGCGCTTTTCCAGCTCTTTTCCCGTCAGGTCGAACTTGCGCAGGTCAACCAGCATCAGATGGTTGTCGGTGCCGCCCGAAACCAGGTCAAACCCTCTGTCCATAAGGCCTTTGGCCAGCGCTTTGGCATTGTCGATCACCGTCTGGGCATAGGCTTTAAATTCGGGTTTTAACGCCTCGCCGAAGCAGACGGCCTTGCCGGCGATCACATGCATCAGCGGGCCGCCCTGGGTTCCCGGGAACACCGCCTTGTCGATGGCCTTGGCGTACTCCTCTTTGCACAGGATCAGGCCGCCTCTGGGGCCCCGCAGGGTCTTGTGGGTGGTGGTGGTCACAATATCCGCGTAAGGGACGGGGGACTGATGAAGCCCCGCGGCCACCAGGCCCGCGATGTGGGCCATGTCCACCATCAGGTAAGCGCCGCACTTTTTGGCGATCTGGCCCAGGCGCTCAAAATCAATGGCCCGGGGATAGGCGCTGGCGCCCGCCACGATCATTTTTGGCTTATGCTCCATAGCCAGAGCTTCCACCTTGTCGTAATCGATCACCTGGGTGTCGTCCTCCACGCCGTAGGGGACAAAGTTAAAGTATTTGCCCGAGATGTTCACCGGGGAACCGTGGGTCAAATGGCCGCCATGAGCCAGGTTCATTCCCAGCACCGTATCGCCGGGCTGCAGCAGCGCAAAATAAACAGCGGTGTTCGCCTGTGCGCCGGAATGAGGCTGCACGTTGGCATGTTCTGCGCCGAACAGTTCTTTCGCCCGGTCTCTGGCGATATCCTCCACAATGTCCACACACTCGCAGCCGCCATAGTACCGCTTGCCGGGATAGCCTTCCGCGTACTTGTTGGTGAGTACGCTGCCCATCGCCGCCATCACCGCCGGCGATACGATGTTCTCGCTGGCGATCAGCTCCAGATTACGGCGCTGGCGGGCCAGTTCTTTTTCCATTGCTTCTCCCACCGCCGGGTCGGCGTTTTTGACAAATCCGATGGTGTCCATTAAATCACGAAACATGTTGATCGTCCCCTTTGCATTATTGACAAAAATCCTGTCTGAAACCCTTTGTTCTCCGAAAGGTTTAATAAAATTATTATACACGGGGCTCTGATAAAAAGCAAGGCAAAACGGCAAACTCTTTGTCCGGCAAACGTCTATTTCCCCTTCTGACGGCATATGGTAGTAATGCGGCGAATCTCACGCCTGCCAAGCACTCTTTATAAGAACCGTACAACCTCTTTTAAAGGAGCATCCCATGGACGACGACATCAAATACGACCCGCCGGAGCTTTATCCCCGGCGCAGGCCGGAAAAGAAAGAAGCTTCCCCCGAAAAACGCCCGTTTTTTAGCACCCTGACGATGCAGGCCATCATCTGCCTTGTGGCCGTTATTTTTCTGGTACTGTCCCAGACCTTTGCCCCCAAACTCTACGAATCGGCAAAAGCCGCCTATCAGGGGGCGGCCGGGGCGCCTTTGACCGTCCCGGAGGAGCTGGCCGCTTTTTCGGAGCAGATTATCTCCTTTTTCACCCAGGCGCCCCCTTCCGGAGAGGATGCTGCCTCCTCCGGAATTTCCTTTGACGGCGGCTCATCGGACGTCAGTGCATCCGACAGCAGCTCGTCTGACAAAGTTTCCTCCGGGGAAACCTCTTCGGGCTCCGCCTCTGGCACAGCCTCTGAAGACGCCTTGTCGGAAAGTTCTGCTCCCGCCGAAAGCGCGCCGGCTTCCTCCCAGACGGCCAGCGCCGTCTCGGCCATTCCGGGGAACACCGCCGGGATTGTTAAAACCTCTGTGTCTGCGGAAGATTCTTCCACTCCCACAGACGCCCCCCTCTCTCCCCCGGAAGGAGCTACCTTCTCCCCTGTTTTATATGCGGGGAACCCAGGGCTCCCTATTAAAAACGCCACCCTTTCCTCCGGATTCGGCTACCGGATAAGCCCCATCACCGGGGAGCTGGAATTTCACAGAGCCCTTGATCTGGCCGCCCCGGAGGGCACGCCCATCTATGCCGCCGCCTCCGGCAGGGTGATCGCGGCGGAGTATTCCTCCTCCCTGGGATATTATATCACCATCCAGCACACCGGCGGCTTTGTGACCCGGTATGGCCATTGCAGCGAGCTGATCGCCCCCCAAGGGGCGGTGGTGCGCCAGGGGGAAGTGATCGCCAAGGTGGGCGCCACCGGCGAGGCCACCGGCAACCATCTGCACTTCGAGATGTCCATAAGCGGGGTCGTATTCGATCCTGCCTGGCTGTACGACTATGATTGAGTTTTCTGTAAAAGGCGTAAAGGTCCGGTTCACCTTTTGGTTTTTCGCTGTGATCACCGTTATGCTCCTAATCGACCGCACCGGGCTTTCTTTGATGGGGCTTGTGGCCTGTATGCTCCACGAGCTGGGACATCTTTTGATGTTTTTCCTGGTGGGACATACCCCCAGGGAGATCTCCTTTGAAGCTTCCGGCATCCGGCTTTGCAAAACCTCCCCTTTGATCTGTTACCCCAAGGAGCTCCTGGTTTTGCTGTCGGGGAGCGCTGTGAACCTTTTGCTCTGCCTTGTGTTTTATTTGTTTCTCCCCACGCCGGGAGGGCTTTTGTTCGCCGCCGTCCATTTGGTGCTGGGGCTTTTTAACCTGTTGCCTGTGGGGACGCTGGACGGCGGGCGGATTGTGCGCCTTTTGCTGCTGTTAAAGCTCACCCCCGACCGGGCCGACCGAATCTGCGTCATCCTGTCCTGCCTCATTTTGTTTCCCATGGCGCTTATAAGCCTTTGGCTGTTTTTATCCTCCCGCAACATCACGCTGATGATTACCTGCGCCTATTTGGGAGCACTTCTTTTGTTCCAGTCCAGCGATTAGCGGTTTTCGGTATACCGCCATTGAAAAAACGGCCGTTTTCCTGTATGATAAAGGAAACGGCCGTTTTGACGGCTGACCGCAAAAAGAAAGGATTTTTCTATGTTACAGCCTAAACTGGAACGGATCCTCGCCAGGGTGCAAAAGCCCGGACGCTATACCGGCGGGGAACTTAACTCGGTGATGAAACGCAAGGAGGATGTCTCCCTGCGCTTTGCTTTCTGCTTTCCCGACACCTATGAAGTGGGGATGTCCCATCTGGGGATGAAGATCCTCTACTCTCTGCTAAACGAACAGCCGGATATCTGGTGCGAACGGGTTTTCGCCCCCTGGATCGATTTTGAGGCGGAGATGCGCAAGGAAAATCTCCCCCTTTACGCTCTGGAAAGCCTTGATCCGGTAGGGGAATTTGACATCGTGGGCTTTACCCTGCAATATGAGCTTTCGTTTACCAATGTGTTAAACATGCTGGACCTAGCCGGCATCCCCTTAAAAAGTGCCGATCGAAGTAAGCTCGCCCCCTTGATCGTGGCAGGCGGGCCCTGCGCCTGCAACCCGGAGCCGCTGGCGGACTTTGTGGATCTGTTTATGCTGGGCGACGGGGAAGAAGTGATTTTAGAGCTCTGCCGCCTGTATCAGCAGGCGAAGGTGCAGGGGTGGAGCAAGCAAGAATTTTTGGAGAAGGCCTGTCATATTCCCGGGGTGTATGTGCCCTCCCTGTACGACGTATCCTATCAGGAGGACGGCACCATTCAAGCGGTGACTCCCTTGCAGGGCGCTCCCGCCACTGTAACCAAGCGGATTATCAAAGACATGGACAGCGTCTATTATCCGGATAAATTCGTCGTCCCTTATATCGAGACGGTCCACGACCGGGCGATTTTAGAGGTCATGCGGGGCTGTATTCGGGGCTGCCGGTTTTGCCAGGCAGGCTTTTTGTACCGCCCCCTGCGGGAGAAAAGCCCTCACACCTTATGCCGTCAGGGGAAGGATTTGTGCGAAAGCTCAGGGTACGAGGAAATCTCCCTGTCCTCACTGAGCACCAGCGATTACTCCGGGATCGAGCCGATGCTCACCGAGATGATGGCGTACACCGAGCAAAACCATATCAACATGGCCCTGCCCTCCCTTCGGATTGACAACTTTAACGAAGAGCTGATGGAAAAGATCAAAGCGGTGCGCAAAAGCGGCCTGACCTTCGCCCCCGAAGCGGGCACCCAGCGGATGCGGGACGTCATCAACAAAAACATCACCGAGGACGAGGTGATGAAATCCTGCCGCATCGCTTTTGAAGGCGGGTATGCCGCTGTCAAGCTGTACTTTATGCTGGGCCTTCCCACCGAGACGATGGAAGACGTGGCAGGGATTATCGAGCTGGCCCAGCGGGTGGTGGATCTTTTTTACAGCCTGCCGGACAAGCCCAAGGGAAAAGGAGTGACCGTCACCATCAGCGTGGCCACCTTTGTGCCCAAGCCCTTCACCCCCTTCCAGTGGGAGCCTCAGGACACCATGGAAACCATCCATTTAAAACAGCATCATCTGGCCGAGACCATCCGCACCAAAAAGATCAACTGCAACTGGCACGAGGGCAAAACCAGCGTGTTGGAAGGCGTCTTTGCCCGGGGCGACCGCCGCTTAGGCGCGGTGATGGAGGCGGCCTTCCGGAAAGGCTGCCGGTTTGACAGCTGGAGCGAAACGTTCCAATACGACAAGTGGATGGAGGCTTTTGAGGAGTGCGGCGTGGATCCGGCCTTTTACGCCAACCGCCGGCGCTCTTATGAAGAAATCCTCCCCTGGGATCATCTGGATTACGGCATTTCCAAGGCCTTTTTGATCCGGGAAAACGAAAAAGCCCGCGCCGCCAAAACAACGCCCAACTGCCGGCAGCAATGTTCCGGCTGCGGGGCCAACAAGCTGAAAGGAGGCCCCTGCTTTGATGATTAACATCCGTGTGCTGTTTGAGAAAAAAGGCCGGGCCAAGTATATCGGCCACCTGGACGTCAGCCGCCTGATGCAGCGGGCGCTCAAACGGGCGGGGCTCCCCATCTGGTATACCGAAGGGTATAACCCCCATATGTATGTGGCCTTTGCCCTTCCCCTGCCCTTAGGATATGAAAGCGAATGCGAATTTATGGACACCCGCCTGACCGAACAAATGCCCTTTGAAACGGTAAAAGACGCTTTAAACGCCGTTTTGCCGGAGGGGATTTTGGTCACCCAGATCGCGGAGCCCGTCTATAAGCCCTCGGACATCCAATGGGCGGAGTATGTCCTTTCCCTGTACCCCGAGGGAGGGACGCCCCAGAGCTTTCTGGAGGATTGGCGGCGTTTTCTTGCAAAATCCTCTATCGAAGTGGTAAAAAAGACCAAAAAAGGCCCCAAAACCATCGATATCCGGCCGGATATCCACCCTCTTGCGGAACAGGCGGGCAGCGAATGCCTGCAAGTCCGCCTGCGGCTGCCGGCGGGGCTTAGCAAAAACATCAGCCCCAACCTGGTGCTGGACAGCTTTTTCTCCTCCATCAAAGGGGAGCCGCCTTTTGCCCGGGTCACCCGCATAAGGCTCCTGTGCGATGGCGAAAAGGAATTTGCGTAAAAGGGGTTCCTCGTAAATATATGTTATTTCCCCCGCTCTATCAAAAAATTCTGCAATGTATAGTTTATATAGAATGGTTGACAGCATAAGAAGGAGTGTTTACTATGAAAAAAATGTTACTTGGCATAACGCTATTTTTATCCTGTGTAATAATTGTGGCTTCCTATATAATTTCGAATGGCATGGGGGTTGAATTGTTATACATTTCTTTTGTTTTTGGCATTATTGGCCTGATTATTATGGTTTATGAATCTTATTTTTCCAAAAAATCATAAAATTTTGTTCCCTGCCCCCGTCCTTCTGGACAGGGGCTCTTTTTGTCTCAAAAGATAACAACCCGGCTACAAAGTGGCTTTTCTGCTTGTTTCTGCCGCTCCCTTCTGTTATGATGAAAGCAGAAAAAGAGGCCATTCATCTTGAGGATGATTTTAGGAGGGACGTTTTATGCGGTTGGAAAAAGCCTTACTTGCTATCATCGTATATGGAGCCATTCTGCTGGCAATCTTTATCCTGCTGTTTTGCCTGCGCAAACACATCAAACGGCCTGTGTGTATCGCTGTCTGCGCAGGGATCCTGCTGTTTTTGCTGTTAGCCGGCGGCTTATATTGGTATGACGTTTACGGCAAGCCTCCCCACCCGGAGGGGCTCGGGATCAAGCCATTAATGCGCTGGCTCACATTCGACGATGATTTCTTTTATTCCTATGAAAAGATACGGGGGATTGTTGTTACCGGCGTTCTTTTAGGGATTTCCCTGATCGGCTCCGCCGCTTTGCTCCTTGTCAAGCGGAAAGATGCAAAATAGGCCGTTTTCCCGC
Source organism: uncultured Clostridia bacterium (assembly GCA_944386475.1). GTDB lineage: Bacteria > Bacillota > Clostridia > Oscillospirales > Ruminococcaceae > Metaruminococcus. The sequence goes on from CALXBH010000076.1 coordinate 9,060, forward strand.
TTTTCCAAAAAATTTCTGTTTAAAGCAAGGGACTGATGCGAAATACGCATCAGTCCCTTGCTTGGCTTTACTGAAATCGGGTGACGGTTTTCCTCCAGACCGGAACATTGCATCTGTCTTTTCAATAAAGCGAAAATAACGACAGCGTACCGCTGGACTTCCTGACCGTGGTACACCGCCGCTCTCCCCGCCAAGATGAATAATCCTCCAGCCGCGGAACATGCTATAGAAAGACAAGGCTATCACCATCCGCTTACCAATTAAAGGAGGTCTTTTTATGAACCCAAGCGATCCGCGGTTTTTTATTTGCAAAGAGTGCGGCAACCTGGTGCAGATGCTTCACGACGGCGGCATCCCCCTGGTGTGCGACGGCAAGGAGATGAGCGAGCTTGCTCCCAACACGTCGGAAGGCGCCGGGGAAAAACACATGCCGGTGGTCTCCCGCTCAGGCGACATCATCAAGGTGGAGGTGGGAAGCGTTTACCATCCCATGAGCGAGGAGCATTCCATCCAGTGGATCTATCTGCAAACCGCCCACGGCGGCCAGTTTTACCGGCTATCCCCCGACGAGGAGCCAAAGGCGGAGTTTTGCCTGCACGGAGAAAAGAGCGTTGCCGCTTATGCCTACTGCAACCTGCACGGGCTGTGGAAAACCGAAATTAAGGAATAACCGTCCCTTTTTCAAAACAGCCCGCACGCAATTAAATGCGTGCGGGCTGTTTGTGTTATGGGTGCGCAAAGACTTTTCAGGCTACTTCGCTAAAACAAGATATGTCGTAGGTAAAAGATCTGACTTGGCCGGCGGCTTTAAGATGCCGTTTGCATACAAAAGCGCCATCGGCGCCGAGATCCCATCGTCAAACGAGCGCAGCCACGCCGTTTTAGCGGCCGCCTGTTTCAGGTGGGGAGGCGTGTATTCCAACAGGATATTCGTTACCGCCTCTAAAACCGCCTCTGCCTCCCTGGCTATTTTTTCAGCATCCTCTTTTAAAAGGCCGGTCAGTTCTTCAAACTGCCCTTTGGTAAAGACCGGTACATTGACCTTTAAGCCATCCTCCGCTTTTACATAGCCCCGCCGGACCATATCGGCAACTATTGACTGGTCGGTCTCGCTGAATCCCTTTGTCCTGCCAGCCGCAATGTCAAAATAGACGTTGCTAATATTGGGGGAAGGATAGAAGTAATGATGCACCATCTCGCCGTTAAACGCAAAATCCATAAACTGAAGGTAATCGCCCCGTTCGTTTTGGGCGTTGGAAATGCCAAAAGCGAACTGGCTTTCCCACAGGTTTCCTTCAAAGCCTTCGGTTCCCCATATAAAACATGGCGCCCCAAAGGAATCGATCGGGAACTCTATCCTTAAACTTTCCTGCAAATTCTGGATAACCGCCTGATACAGCAAAATGGAGGCGGTCTGCCAGCGGTAGGTATTTTCACTCATATCCGCACCGTAAAATCCGATGTTCCGAATGACCGGCTGTTTCTCCAAAACAGCTTTTTCCACTGACGCTGCCAGCCTTTGCCGCAGATCCGCTGTTTTTACATCCACCTCCTGGGAAAACTCCTTCGTGAAAATCACAATGTTGGTAAGATATCGATTTCCCTTTTTTAACAGCACGCCATGCTCCAGCAGACGGTTTATATCCTCCTCCAGATAAGGGACCGCCACGCCGATGGTGAGGCTTACCTCCTGAAGGGTTAGCGCATCGTTATAGCAGGCAAGCAGAATGTTCTGCGCGATTTTCCCGTCGCACAGATGAAAATACCGGTTGTTCCCATTTCCCCAAAACAGCAGTGACAAACTGCGGGGATGATAGCTTTGTTCACCGTACGTGCGCTCCATATTCATTCCCTCCCTAAGAATTTTTCTCGACTTAAATAAAAGATACTTGACCATACTTTCGGATACGTTTAACCGTGCGGCGATCTGAGCGCAGGACTTTTTCTCCAGATAATACATCACCACGGCTTTCCGATATCTTTCGGACAACAGGGATAACTCTCTTCTTAAAAGGACAATCTCCCCTGCCTGTTCGACAGCTTCCTCCACCGTCATGCCGCCGCTTCCAGTGTGCTCGTCCAGCGGAAGGTGAAGCGTTTGCCGCCGCCTTTTTTTGCACCACTCCTTATAGACATTGCCTGCCACCGACCACATGAATCCGTAAAACGCCTGATCGTTTTGAAGGTTGGGCGCCGATTTTATCACCGCCAGCAGGATATCCTGGGCTAAATCCTCCGCATCCTGCTGGGTCGAGGTGCGGGCCATACAAAAAGACAAAATCGTCCTGGCTGCGCCAGCCGCCCGCCGGCCGGCTTCTTTTGGCTCCAAATTGCCGCCTCCCCTCTTTTGTTTTTGGAAGCTTCCGTTTATATAGTAGCCTCTGCCCTCCATCGGTTAACCATAAAAGCCTGTCATAAAAATATTTTTTACACGCTTTTTAGATGGTTTGCAGACAAAAACCCCCGATTTGTGCAGCCGATACGGCTGTGCAAATCGAGGGCATATTTTTGAGTTAAAAATACTCAAGCTTTACCTTTTTCCCCATCCCGGACACCAAGGCCGCCAGCTCTTTGATTAAGTTGAGCTTTAGTCCTAAACTAATGGGCATTTCCGGGTTTTGATGGGCAGGATTCAGCGCCCGTCCCACCAAGAAATTCACCTGGGTGGATTCCTCCAAGATCATCTTGGCCAGCAGCGTCGCACCGTCTTTTTTGTTAAAGGAAAAGGTGTCCCACTTGTCCTCGGTGGCCTCCTGATGGGATTTGATGATCTCCAACGCTTTGCCCAAGGTCAAAACGCCCTCGGTCACCAGGTCGATCCCCTCCATCTTGGCGGTAGGGGGAACCGCCGGATTTTCATAATCCAGCGAAACCTCCAGGGGCTTTCCGGTGTACTTGCTGACGATCTGAGAGGTGGTGCCGCCGCACACCACCTTTTTCCCGGGATTTTCCATCAGCTTTTTGACCACGATCTCATCGGATGCCGGATCCACCGGCGGCCCCACCATAATGGTCACCGGTGTGTTCTGCTTCATCTTGATGGTGCATACCGTGCTGTCGTCCCCGCACTTTTGCATGTACAAGGTGTTGACTGCTAACAGGATCTTCCGGGAGACCTCGATAGGGGACATCTTTCCGGTGATGTTTTCCCGGATATAGTTGACGATGTTGTCATACTGCCACCCCAGGTCAAGTAAGCTCCCCACCCCCGCGTGGACTACGCCGTCCGAGAAGGCGATAAGCATATCCCCTTCTTCCAGCTGTAATTCCGAGGTGAAGATCTGTTTACCTGAGATGGTTTCCTCCTTTCGGTCAAAGGGGGTGACCACGCCGTCTTTCAGATAGACAAGCTCCGGGTTGTCAAACTCGGCCAGATAGGCCCGTCCGTCGTTTTCCACATGAATAATGGTAAAAGTGGAATAGGCCACCCCCCGCTGGGAGCATACCGGCAGGGTGCTGGCGATGGTGTCCACCGCTTCGTTGAGGGTGGCGCCGGAGGAAAGCATGGTGGCGATGATCTTGCTGGTTAACGTGGAAAGGATGTTGGCCTTCACGCCGCTTCCCAGGCCGTCTGCCAGCACCGCGATGGAAAACTTGTCGGTGCGTTCAAACTCCACCTTATCCCCGCACAGCTCTTCCCCGTACTTATGTAAGCTTTCATAGGCGAAATCTGCAAACAAATCCATCCGCTATTCCCCCGCATTCTCCGCCATGGATTTTTTAAGCTCAGTCAGGGCCACCTTAGTCTCCGCTGTGGTCTCACCCAAAAGGCTGGCGATCTCCTGAGCCACCCGCATCTGCTTGTCAATAACCTGCTGGGCAGTCTCCACCGTATGCCGGCGCAAAGCCGCCATTTCCTCCTCGTCTTTGGTCTCCTGGGTGATGTCCTTGATGAAGGCTACATACATGTTGTGGGTGTCGATATACACCACCGTTTGCTCTGCGATCTTGCCAAGCTCCTCGTAGCTTGTTTTGGTGACCGCAGGCTTTTCTTCCCGCATGGCGGTGTCAAAATCAAGGTCTTTGAGATAAATATCCAGCGGCATTCCAATCGCATCCTGGCGGGTAAGGCCGAACATCTCCTCCGCTTTTGGATTTAAATCCTGGATCATTTTGTCCCCGTCCAGCGCAAAGATCGCGTTGGGGGAGTTTGATAAAACGGTATTGCTTAAATTCTCCGCCCGCTCCCGGAAGAAGGGCAGGCACATATTGATATCCGCTTTCCCCTGATATACCGCGATCGCCTTTTCCCGGCAGCTGGCGTACCCGCAGCTGCCGCAGTTTAACTCCTGTTCCTTGGTGAACTTGCCGGTCTTGGCCAGGATCTTGGCGATCTCCTCCTCGGTGGGCATGTCGTAGTGGGGCGCTCTGTTGGCGAACACCCGGGGATGAGAAAGCTTCTCTTCACAGGACTGGGCGGCCCTTTCGTCCCGCTGCTGGGGTTTTTCGGAGATATACCCCTGGGCCACTACGGGGTTTCTCTTTTTTAAGCGCATGACCGGGCCGCCTACGCAGCTCCCCGCGCAGATGTTGGCCTCCACAAACAAGCCGCTTAAATTATCCTCTTCCATGGCATTTAACAGGTCGATGCAGCGGTCGAACCCGTCCACCGATACGGTGCGGTAGTGATGGAACCTCTCCGGCTCGATGGTTTTGATAATGCCGCAGGGGGTGGGATACAGCCGGGCCACCGGATGGGCCATGCCGGCCACTTCCCCGTCGCTCCCGTTCATGGAGACTTCCTCGTCCCCCATCCATTGATCCAATTCGTCAAAGGTCAAAACGTTGTTTACAAGCCCGCCGGCCAAAGGATCCCTGGCCTCGCTTTTTTTGGAAAAGCAGGGGCCGATAAACACCACTTTGATATCGTCTCCGTAACATTCCCGCATCATCCGGGCATGGGCCATCATGGGGCTGGAAACCGGAGCTAAAAAGCCGATCAGCTTAGGATAGTGCTTTTCCACTAAAGACACCAAGGAACTGCACGCGGTGACGATGACGTTTCGCATTTCCCCCCGCTCCATGAGCGCGGCGTATTCCTGGGAGACCTCATAAGCGCCGATGGCGGTTTCCTCCACCCCGGCAAACCCCAGCGCTTTAAGAGCCGCAGACAGGCCGTCAAATTCCATGGTGCTGAAATACCCCGCCCAGGAGGGCGCTACCGTCACATATACCCGCTCGCCTCTTTTCAGCATGGCCTTGACCTGATCCAGTTCGCTGACCACGTATTTGGCGTTTTGAGGACAGTTTTTTACGCACCGCCCGCATAAAATGCAGTCCTCTTCAATAACGGCCGCCCGGCCATCCTTAAATTCGATGGCCTTGATGGGACATCCCCGGATACATTTGTAGCAGTTTTGACAGTTGCCTTCTTTTAACTGAATAATATTCACGCTTTCTCCTCCCTCTGTTACAGCTGCGGCAGGATCTTTTCATGAAAAACCTGCTCGGCGTTGACCATCGTCACGCCCTCCACCGGCTCTCCGTCCAGGCTGACGGAAAGCCCCTGCATACAGCGCCCCTGGCAAAAAGACGCTTTTAAAGTGACCTTGTCCTCCAAATGCTCCTGTTTAATCAGGCGTTCAAAGGTCTTGAGCACCGGGTAAGACCCCTTTAAATGACAGGAACTCCCCACACATACCGTTAAATCCTTCATGTTCACGCGCACACCCTTTCCGTACATGATGTTCCTATTTATTTTACACCAAATACCTTGTCGTTTCAAGTGAAATTTCTGTTACTATTTACAAATCGGATGGCTTATGCTGACAAGATAAGCGGATATCCCCCTTTGTTTTCGCCTCATCGCGCAAAAAACACTTTCAAAGGGCCATAAAGTGTGCTAAAATAGTAATATTCTATATAGTAAGGAAGGATTTTTATGACTCCCGTATTCGCTAACCGGATCGGCAAATTAAAAGCTTCTGCCATCCGTGAAATTTTAAAATCCACCGCAGACCCCAACGTGATCTCCTTTGCGGCGGGCAACCCCGCGCCGGAGGCGTTCCCCACCGAGGCGATCGCTAAAATCTCCAACGAGATCCTCACCAAAAAACCCATCGCGGCGCTGCAATACAGCATCACTGAAGGCTATACCCCTTTGCGCGACCGGATGAAGGCCTATTTAAAAGACACCCAGAACATCGGCCGGGATTTTGACGATTTAATCATCGTGTCCGGCGCCCAGCAGGGCGTGGAGCATTCCTGCAAGGTGCTCTGTAACGAGGGGGATACCGTCATCTGTGAAAACCCCAGCTTTGTGGGGTCATTAAACGCCTTTAAATCCTACGGTGTTAACCTGGTAGGGGTAGAGATGGATGCCGACGGCATCAAGATCGAGCAGCTGGAAAAAGCGCTAACGGAAAACCCCAACACCAAGATTATGTATTTGATCCCCAACTTCCAGAATCCCTCCGGCATCACCATGAGCCTCGAAAAACGCAAAGCGGTGTATGAGCTGGCCAAAAAGCACGGCGTTTACATCCTGGAGGACAACCCCTATGGAGAGCTGCGCTTTGCCGGCGAAGACGTCCCCACCATCAAGAGCTTTGACGAGGACGGCATCGTTATTTACTGCGGCAGCTTCAGCAAGGTACTCTCTCCCGGTATGCGGGTGGGCCACGTCACCGCGCCCAAGGAGATCATCCAGAAAATCGTCGTCGCCAAACAGACCTGCGACGTACATACCAACATCTGGTCCCAGATCATCTGCGACGAGTTCATGAAACGATACGATTTCGCCCAGCACATCAAAGGCTTGCAGCAGATCTACAAACACAAATGCCAGCTGATGTTAGACGGCATCGAGAAGGAGTTTTCTCCCAACGTGCAGCACACCGTTCCCGAAGGCGGCCTGTTTTTGTGGTGCACCCTGCCCGAGGGCAGCGACATGATGGCGTTCTGCCGCAAAGCGGTGGAAGCAAACGTCGCGGTGGTGCCCGGTACAGCCTTCCTCCCCGACGAGGAGAAATATTCCACTACCTCCTTCCGTCTTAACTATTCCACCCCCACCGACGAGGAGATTGTGGAGGGTATCAAGCGCCTGGGCAAGCTGACCCGGGAGATGTTCTAATTTATCCACAAAGGAGCCATCCAGTATGAGCGAACCCACACAGACCACACAGGCATCAAAGCCTGAACGCAAAAAAATCATCCTCAGCGGCATCCAGCCCACCGGCGTGTTCACCCTGGGGAACTACCTGGGCGCTATCCGCAACTGGGCCGCCATGCAGGAGGATTATAACTGCGCCTACTGCATCGCCAACCTTCACGCCATCACCGTCCGGCAGGACGCCGCCAAGCTCCGGCAGCAGACCATCGCCTGCTACGCCCTGATTTTAGCCTGCGGCATCGATCCCAAAAAGAGCTTGACGTTTATTCAGAGCCATGTGCCCACCCATGCAGAGCTTTCCTGGGTGTTGTCCTGCTACACCCAGTTCGGCGAGCTTTCCCGGATGACCCAATTTAAGGACAAAAGCCTCAAGCATCCGGAAAACGTCAACGTGGGCCTGTTTACCTATCCCGACCTGATGGCGGCGGATATCTTGCTGTATCAGGCGGATCTGGTGCCGGTAGGCGCCGATCAGAAACAGCACCTGGAAATCACCCGGGATATCGCCGTGCGGTTTAATAACCTTTACGGCAACGTATTCACCCTGCCCGAGCCCTATATCCCCAAGGTGGGCGCCCGGATCATGTCTCTGGCCGAACCCACCAAAAAGATGTCCAAGTCGGACGAAAATCAAAACGCCTTTATCTCGATCCTGGACGCGCCGGAAGTGATTGTCAAAAAGTTTAAACGGGCGGTCACCGACTCTCAGGCAGAGGTGGCCTACCGGGAGGGCAAGGACGGCATCAACAACCTGATGACCATCTACTCCTCTGTCACCGGGGACAGCTTTGAAACCATTGAACGGGATTTTGCCGGCAAGGGGTACGGCGACTTTAAACAGGCGGTAGGCGAAGCCGTAGCGGAGCATCTGCGCCCGGTGCGGGAAAACTTCGACCGGCTGATGAAAGACAAGGCATATCTGGAGGAATGCTACACCGAGGGCGCTAAAAAGGCCCTGGCGATCTCCGCCAGAACTTTGGATAAAGTGTATCATAAGGTGGGCTTTGTAAAACCCATCCGGTAAAACATATGCCATATGTAAAACCAGCGGCAAGCGCTTAAAGGCGCTTGCCGCTGGTTTTCTTTTAAAAGCATATAAAAGGCTATTGCTGAGGGTCCTGCTGATTCTGAGGAAAGTCCTGGGGCTGCTGAGGGGCCTGCGGATTCTGCTGATAGGGCTGATACGGCTGGCCATAGGGCTGCTGGTAAGGCGGGCCATAGGCTGTGCCCTGCGGAGAAGCAGACTGGTTATTTAACACCGTACCGATTACATACAATACAGGAAGCACCAGCCCTGAAATAACCACCAGTACATTTATATTGTTGCCGATGGACAATACGTTGTTGCCGGTATACAAGTTAAAAACAGCGCCCAAAAGGGTTAAGACAATCGTGGCGATCCCCAGCGCCAGGCAGGAGGACGCCTTTTCCGGATGATTGCAGTTTTTGACGCCTAAAATGCCCGCAATCAGTTCAATGACTCCATCTACCAAAAGGATCACCGAAGTCAGGATAAGGAAAACGTCTAATCCTCTCATTGCAAGCGATTCGCCTATCATGGAAAGAATTCCAATGACGCTATTAAGGACACCGCCTATCATCATCAAAATACCCGTTACCTGTAGAAGCACTTTCCCCTTCACAATAAAGCCTCCTTAAAAACACATGCTATAGGCCTTGGTCCAATAGCCCGCAATGTATTTTTATTTATTTTTTGCTTCCATCTCTAAAGCTTGTTTGCCATCCTGGCTGTCAGCCTTTTTGGACCGGCGGGCGGGCCGTTTCATGCTCGGAACGCCTATGATATACAGCATAAGAAAGATGATCCCCATTATCAGAAGGAAAAGTCCCAGACTGCCGATAGTTCCCACATAAAAATAAGCTGATACGGTATGCAAAATGACAATAACCGGCGCCATCCACAGCTGGCGTCCGCCGTTGTTGATGCCGCTGATACCGGCAATCAGCTCCAAAATCCCCCTTGCCGGAGCACACAACGAACCCAGAAAAAATAAAACGCTCAGCCATGATATAAAAGTAAAAAAAGCTATAATGGAAATCCATACCACAATCAAAAGCTCAACGACGATATTGACGACACCGTCTATGATCATCAGAACGCAGGTTGCCGGCAAAAAGCCTTTCTCTTTCATGATAATCCCCTCCATGGACCCTATGAGCGACCGAATCCATCCGCCAAAATCATCTACCGGTTATTCTTTTAGAATATCTTCCGCCTAGTTTTACTCTACCCCTCATAGAGGCATACCAAAACAACTACAGCCAAGAATCTTCAAGAGGATTCTGGCCGCCCCGGCTTTCGGACGCTTCCTGGGGAGGGACAAGCCGTTTGTTCCACGCGGCGGCTAGTATATACAGCACCGAGATGATTAGCCCTGCTATAACGATAGCGGCCCCAATATTCCCGCATGAAATCACATAAACCGGAACTGACGAAAGACTCAAGGCGATCATGAGAAACCCCATCAGCAAGCTGTTATCAGGCTTTTGGGGAAGTGCGCAGCGCTTCATCCCCATTGCCGCAGCGGTTATCTTGGTAACTCCTCCTGCAAGAGTGCATAGCAAAAACAAAAACACCAAAACCCCTATTACGGCTCCCCCTCCTGCAAAAGCCATGAGCATAATGTAAAAGCCGTTTACCACAGCAAAAAGCCCTGCCACAATATCAATTACACCGTTTATAAGCATCAAAACACAGATTGTCAGCAAAAAGCCGCTCTTTTTCACCATAAATCCCTCCATAAACCCCGTTTGCCTGCTTCTATTCCCACGGAAAGTATATGCCTCTTATCCTTTTTGCTTGACGGCATCCTGTCACCGGCTATTATTTATGGTATTTTCCGCCGGAGGCGATCTGGAAGGCGCGGTACACCTGCTCTAGCAGCATTACCCGCGCCAGCTGGTGGGGAAACGTCATTTTGGACATGGAAAGCTTTAACTCTCCCCGTTTTTTGACTTCATCCGACAGCCCGAAAGAACCGCCGATAATAAAGCACACACCGCTTTTTCCCTCTACTCCCGCCCGAGAAAGAGTATTAGAAAGCTCCTCCGAGCTGAGAGCCTTCCCCTCAATGCACAGTGGCACCACCAGCCGTCCGGCAGGGATTTTCTCAATAATCGCCCTGCCCTCTTTTTCCAGGGCGGCGGCGATCTGCGCTTCAGACGGCTTGTCCGGCAGCCGCTCTTCCGGCAGCTCTGTCACCGAAAGCTTGGCAAAACCGCCGATTCGCTTTGCATATTCCCCGCAGGCGGCTCTTAGATATTCTTCCTTAAGCTTTCCGATGCACAGAATATCTACTGCAAACACCTGAAATCCTCCTTTTCAGCGCACCACATGGCGCTTGCCTATCGTGGATTTAGGCGCCACATCCAGGGTAAAGTCCTCGCCGAAGCGTATTCCCTCCCCCTGCAGGCGGTTGACCGTGTGAGCCATCGCCACCTGGGGGCGGTTATTTTCCTCGCTTAAATGTCCCAGCAAAAACTGCGTCGTCCCGTTGGCAATCAGCCGGGAGATCTCTTCGGAGCAGGCCTCGTTGGACAGATGGCCTTTTTCTCCCGCGATCCGCTTTTTCAAAAAATAGGGATAGCGCCCCGTCTCAAGCATAAACTCGTCATAATTGGATTCCAGCATGACAAAATCGCTTCCCGTGAGGTGGCCGGACACCTCCTGTGAGACATAACCCAAATCGGTGCAGATGCTGACGGTCTTTCCATCCGCCGTATGTATCCGGAACGCGGCGCTCTGGGCGCTGTCATGGGAGGTGGAAAAAGGCGTTGCCTCCATCCCGGCGGCCTGGGCCGGGCCGGTTAACTCCCGCAAATCCGCTCCCGGCGGTACTGCTCCTTTGTGGATCAGCTCCTTTAACGTCCCCTCGGTGGCAAACACCGGGACATCAAGCTGCTGCACGATCCGGGACAGTCCTCGGATATGATCGGAATGTTCGTGGGTAACAAAGATTCCCTTAACCGCTTTCATGGGGATTCCTCCCAGCGTCATCGCGGCGGCAAAGGTACGAATGCCGATTCCCGCATCAATCAGGATTCCTTCCTTCTCCGATCCCACATAGGTGCAGTTTCCCTTGCTGGAACTGCACAAGGAATAGACTATAGCCATGCTTTCATCTCGCTTTAACACAAAATATGCCGCACTGGTCCAGTGCGGCATCGCATTCTTTCTTTTACAGCGCCTTGCGCACCACACCGCCGGGGATGGTGATCTTTTTAATATCAGCGCCTAATCCTCTTAATTTGTTGACGATCTCTTCATACCCGCGCTCGATATGGTAGATATCCTCAATTTCAGTGGTGCCCTCGGCCGCCAAAGCCGCGATGACCAGCGCCGCCCCTGCGCGAAGGTCGGTTGCTTTCACCGGCGCGCCGGTGAGCTTTTCTCTTCCCTCCACAACAGCGACCTTGCCGTCCACCGAAATATCTGCGCCCATCCGGCGGAGCTCATCCACATACCGGAAGCGGTTGTCCCACACGCCCTCGGTGACAATAGACGTCCCCTTGGCCAGAGTGAGCACCGCAGTAATCTGGGGCTGCATATCGGTGGGGAATCCGGGGTGAGGCATGGTCTTCACACTGGTTTTCACAAGCTCCCCAGGGACGCTCACCCGCAGGCTGTCGTCAAATTCCTCAATCTGTGCGCCGATCTTTTCCAGCTTGGCGCTGATGGCCTCCAGATGTTTGGGAATAATATTTTTAATCAGTACATCGCCTCTGGTGGCGACTGCCGCCGCCATATAAGTACCGGCTTCAATCTGATCGGGGATGATGGAATAGGAAATACCGTTTAAATGCTCCACCCCACGGATCTTGATGACGTCGGTACCGGCGCCCATAATATCCGCGCCCATGGAGTTTAAAAAGTTCGCCAGATCCACAATGTGCGGTTCTTTGGCGGCGTTTTCGATAATGGTAAGCCCCTGGGCCTTAACCGCCGCAAGCATGACGTTAATGGTAGCCCCTACCGAAACCACGTCAAAATACACCTGGGAACCAATCAGGCTGTCGGCATGGACATCGATCATGCCGTGTTCGATGGAATAATCCGCCCCCAGCGCTTTAAAGCCTTTCAGATGCTGGTCAATAGGCCGCACGCCAAAATCACATCCGCCCGGCATGGAAACCTTGGCCGTGTGAAACCGCCCCAGCAAAGAGCCCAAGAGATAATAAGAGGCCCGCATATGCTTGGCCATTTCATAGGGGACGATGGGGGTATGGATCCGCCGGGTATCGATTTCAATCGTGCTTTTGTTGATCGGCCGGATCGATGCACCCATCTCATATAAAATTCTTATAATCATCGAAACATCGCTGATGTTCGGAACATTTTCAATCACGCAAGGGCTATCTGCCAAAATGGTTGCGGGGATAATCGCGACCGCCGCATTTTTTGCCCCGCTGATGGCAACTTCTCCGCTAAGTTTTTTGCCACCGTTTATCACGTATTTTTCCAAAGTGACACGCTCCTTTGACTGTTAACGTTTATAGTATAGCACATCCCCCGGTAAATGGAAAGCAAAAATTTGAATTGTAACCGTTCTTTCATCTTTCCATGATAGTTTTTGCAAAAGGAGCAGTTTCATACCGGAATTTCAGGTTTTCCAGCAACTGTTTTTTCACATTTTTCCTGTAAAAAAAAACAAAAAAATCAGGCTGACATGAGCGCTGCGCGCGGCCAAAAAGGCGGCGGGAAACAACCGGGAAACACCTTTTTTAGACAAAAAGAAAGCGGCCTGTCGGCCGCTTTCTTTTAAAATTCCTGTTAGTTACGGCTGGTATTTTTCGATGGTGACTGATTCGATGGTGGCCTCTTTGCTGGGCGTTCCACCTTCGGAACCGTAGCTTGCGAT
>CALXBH010000077.1 GCA_944386475.1 uncultured Clostridia bacterium
GAGCTGTTTTTGTATAATAGAGAGGCCCTAAGCCAGGAGATCGACGGCATCATCCAGCGCCTCATAGAGTACCGGGATGCAGTACGGGATCAAAACGCCGGGGAGCTCAAACGCCTGCTGCGGGAGGGGAGGATCCAAAAGGAGGAATCCCTGCGGGCCCATCAAAAAGATTGATTGCAACTTATTAGCGCTCATGATATAATAACCATGTTATATCTTTACGGCGTTCACAAAGGCAAACGCTGCGGTGTTTGCTAACTGTCTATACAGTCTGAGACAACGGAGGTAAAAAATCATGAGAATTGAAACCCAGTGCCTGCATGCGGGCTATGAGCCAAAAAACGGAGATCCCCGCGTCGTCCCCATCGTACAGAGCACCACCTATGTGTACGACTCCACCGAGGAGGTCGCGGCGGTATTCGACGATCCCACCAAATCTTTAATCTATTCCCGGTTCGGCAATCCCACCGTCATGGCGGTAGAGGATAAAATCGCTGCGCTGGAAGGGGGCGTGGGCGCTATGTGCACCACCTCCGGTCAGGCGGCGACCATGATGTCGATCCTTAACATTTGCAGCGCCGGGGATCATGTAATCAGCACCTCGGAGGTGTATGGCGGCACCATCAATCTGTTTTCCCATACCTTGAGAAAGCTGGGTATCCAGTGCAGCTATATCGGCCACAACGCCACCGACGAAGAGATCCACGCCGCATTTAAGAGCAATACCAAAGCGGTGTTCGGTGAGACGATCGCGAACCCCGCCCTGTCCGTTTTGGATATCGAGCGGTTTGCCAAAATCGCCCATGAGCACGGTGTGCCCCTGATTGTGGACAACACCTTTGCCACCCCGATTTTATGCCGGCCCTTTGAATTCGGCGCGGATATTGTCATCCACTCCACCTCCAAGTATATGGATGGCCATGCGGTTCAGATCGGCGGCGTGATTGTGGACAGCGGTAAGTTTAACTGGGCCAATGGAAACTTCCCGGATCTCACCGAGCCGGACGAAACCTACCACGGCCTTTCTTATACCAAATCCTACGGGGAAAAGGCCTATATCATCAAAGCGCGGATGCAGCTGATGCGGGACTTCGGCACCTATCCGGCCGCTCACTCCGCTTTCCTTTTAAACCTGGGTCTGGAGACGCTGGCCGTGCGGATGAAGCAGTACTGCGAAAACGCCCTGACGGTGGCCCGTTTCCTGGAAAGCTCCGACAAAATTGAGAGCGTGACCTATCCCGGGCTGGAAAGCGATCCTAACTACCCTCTGGCGCAGAAATACTTAAAAGGGAGCAGTGGCGTCATCTCCTTTGTCCTCAAGGACGGCAAACAAGCGGCTATCCGGTTTATGAATGCCTTAAAGCTCGCCTCCAATGAGGTCCATGTGGCGGATATCCGCACCTGTGTGCTGCATCCGGCCAGCGAGACCCACCGGCAGCTGAGCGATGAGCAGCTCAAAGAAGCGGGGATCTCCGGCGGGATGGTGCGCCTGTCGGTAGGGCTGGAAAATGTGGAGGATATCCTGGAGGATATCTCCCAGGCTTTGAATAAAGCGTAATCCTTCTCATAACGGTTATGTAAAATAAAAGGAGACGGTTTTCAAAAGAAAACCGTCTCCTTTTTGCTGTAACGATTACAACCCCCATATTTTTTTAGCGTACTCCTGGATGGTGCGGTCGCTGGAAAAGCGGCCGGCATGCACCGTGTTGGCAAAGCATTTTTTCGTAAAGGACAGCCGGTTCCGATAATCGGCGTTTGCCCGGAGTTTAGCGTCGCAGTAGGGGAGAAAATCCAGCAGCAGGTAGTAGTGATCCGGCTTGTGCCAGCTGGCGCCCTTTAGGATTGCGTCGTACAGCTCCTGGAACATGCCGGTGCCTTCGTCGTCAAAGGTGCCGTCAATCAGGGTGTCCACCACCGCTTTGATCCGGGGCTCCTTTTGATAGAGGATGTTGGGGTCATACTCCTTTTGTATTTTGCGGATATCCTCCACTGTGGCGCCGAAGATATAGTTGTTTTCCTCGCCCGCCTGCTCCACAATCTCGATGTTGGCGCCGTCCATAGTGCCCAGCGTTACCGCTCCGTTTAACATGAACTTCATGTTCCCGGTGCCGGAGGCTTCGGTGCCGGCGGTGGAGATTTGCTCGGATACATCGGCGGCCGGCATGAGCTTTTCCGCATAGGAAACATCGTAGTTTTGGACAAACAGCACTTTGAGCTTATCGTTCACCGCCGGGTCGGCGTTTATTTTTTTGGCGATCTCGTTAATGTATTTGATGACCGCCTTGGCCCGGAAATAACCGGGAGCGGCTTTGGCGCCGAACAAAAAGACGGTGGGGGTAAACTCCCGAATCCGGCCGTCTTTCAGCCCAAAATAGATGTCCAGGATGGAAAAGGCGTTTAACAGCTGCCGCTTGTATTCATGGAGCCGCTTGGCCTGGATGTCGAACAAAAAGGCGGGGTCTAAGGATACGCCTTCGCGCTGCCGGATATATTCACAGAGCTGCTGTTTTTTTAATGTCTTGATGCGGGCGAACTCCTCCAGCGCGGCGGGGTCATCTATAAACGGCTCCAGCCGTTTGAGGCGGGTTAAGTCGGTGATCCAGCTCTTTCCAATGTGCTTTGTGATAAACGCGGAGAGCTCCGGGTTGCACAAAAGCAGCCACCGCCGCTGGGTGATGCCGTTGGTCTTGTTGTTAAACCGCTGGGGATACAGCCGGTACCAGGGGCGCAGAGCGGATTTTTTCAGGATGTTCGTGTGGATTTTTGCCACCCCGTTGGTGGAATGGGTGGCAAAAATCGCCAGCCTTGCCATGTGGATCTGGTCGTCCTGGAGGATGTGGTAAGGCACTTGCCGCTTTCCCCGGATGTTTTTGCTTTCCAGTTCCCGGGTTAACGCCTCGTCGATCTGGAGGATGATCTTGTAAAGCTCCGGCAGCACGAATTTAAACAAGGGGATCCTCCATTTTTCCAGCGCCTCCGCCATAATGGTGTGGTTGGTATAGGCAAAGGTCTCCCGGGCGTAGGAAAGGGCGTCCTCAAAGGAGACGCCTTCTTCCTGGGTGAGGATGCGGATAAACTC
This sequence comes from uncultured Clostridia bacterium, assembly GCA_944386475.1. GTDB lineage: Bacteria > Bacillota > Clostridia > Oscillospirales > Ruminococcaceae > Metaruminococcus. The sequence goes on from CALXBH010000077.1 coordinate 3,080, forward strand.
CGGGATGGACACCACCGGATGGGTGTCGTTAAGCTGGATGGCGTACCGTTTGGAAAACCTGGAAAAATCGTTTCCTTCGGTTTGTTTATACCGGCGGATCAGGTCTTTTAGGGACGCGCTGGAGAAAAAGTACTGCTGTTTTAACCGGAGCTTTTTGCCCTCGTTGGTGTCGTCGTTGGGATAAAGGACCCGGGAGATCATCCGCGCGTCGTTGTCTTCTTTCACCGCCTGGGCATATTTCTGCTGGTTAAACAGGGCAAAGTTAAAGGGGTGAACGGGTTCCGCCTGCCAAAGGCGCAGGGTGTTGACGGCTTTCCCGCCGTAGCCGATCACCGGCATGTCATAGGGGACGGCTTTAACCGTTTGGCCCTTCATGGAAACGGTGACGGCTTCCTCCTCCCGGCGCAGGGAAAAGGGGTCGCCGAACCGGAGCCAGTCGTCGGCCTCCTCCTGCTGGAAGCCGTTTTGAAAGGACTGGCGGAACAGGCCGTACTGATACCGGATGCCATAGCCGTTTAACGGGATGCGATGGGTGGCGGCGGAGTCCAGAAAACAGGCCGCCAGCCGTCCTAATCCGCCGTTTCCAAGAGCCGCGTCCTCCACTTCCTCCAGCAGGGAGAGGGAAAGGCCGTGACGTTCAAACAGCTCCCGGCAGGAATCCATCAGCCCCAGGTTTAAAAGGTTGTTATAAATAAGCCTTCCCACCAAAAATTCCGCCGAAAAATAGCAGGCGGTTTTTGGGGCATCGCCGCTTTCCTGCCATTTAGGAGCGATCTTTGCCAGCACCCCCTTGGCGACGGCGTCATAAAGCTGGTTGACGGTGGCATGCTCCCAGGTGGCGCCTTCCATTCGCAGGGCGTTTTCCACATCTTTTTGAAACTGATTCAAAATTAGCCTTCCTTTCCTGTCCGTCCATAGGTTTTGGTGAGCCGCTTGAGCTTTTTGGCGGTCTTGCGGGTGAGCGCCCCAGGAAGAAGCCTCCACATCCAGTTGCCGCCCAAGGTGGAGGGGGTGTTGATGCGCCCCTCGCTTCCCAGTCCCAGCAGATCCTGCGCTTGCAAAATCACGGTGTTCGCACTGCTCATAAACAAAGCGCGGATGGCTTTTGCGGGAAGCTCTTTTGGTTTTTTAGCGTCCAGATAACGCATGGCGAATGTAAGCTCTTTCGGTTTTTTGGAATAAAAAAATCCTTTGAGGGTGTCGTTGTCGTGGGTGCCGGCATAGGCGATCAGGTTTTTATCGTAATGGCAGGGAAGGTGCTCGTTGCCGGGGCCGGAATCAAAGGCGAATTCCAGCACCTTCATCCCCGGGAAACCGGTCCCCGCCAGTACGCGGCGCACCTGGGGCGTCAGGGTTCCCAGATCTTCCGCGATGATCCGGCAGCCTCCCGCCGCCGCATGGATGGCCTCAATAAGCTCTTCCCCCGGGCCGGGTATCCACTGGCCGTTTTGGGCGGTGTCATCCTCAGCGGGGATGGAATAATAGCGGACGATGCCGATAAAATGGTCGATCCGCAGGCAGTCAAACCGCCGGGCCGAATACCGGATACGCTCCCGCCACCAGGCGTAATCGTCCTTGCGCATCTGCTCCCAGCGGTACAAGGGGTTGCCCCACAGCTGCCCTGTGGCGGAAAATGCATCCGGCGGGACGCCCGCCACCCGGACAGGGCGTTTTCCTTCGTCTAACTGGAACAGCTCGCTGTGCGCCCACACGTCCGCACTGTCCATGGCTACATAAATGGGAAGATCGCCGATGATCTGCACCCCGTTTTGGTGGGCGTATACCTTGACGCCGTTCCACTGGCGGTCAAACAAAAACTGGAGGTATTTCCAAAACTCCACCCGGTCAGAAAGCTTTTCCCGGTAGCGCTCCAGCTCGTTTGGCTCCCGCAGGCGGATGCCCTCCGGCCATTGGAGCCACTCCCTGCCGCCAAACAGCTCTTTTAAAGCCATAAACAGAGCGTAATCCTCCAGCCAAAAGCTGTTTTCAAAGCAAAAGCGGATATATCCCGGATCGGTGGAGCAGCCGCTTGCCTCCCAGGCCTTTTGCAGAATGGAAAAGCGGTTTTCATATAATTTAGCATAGTCGATCCCGGCAGGATCCAGCCCAAAATCCGCTTTTTTCAGCTCCTTATCGGTTAAAAGGCCCTGTTCCTTTAAAAGGGAAAGATCGATAAAATAAGGGTTCCCCGCAAACGCGGAGAAGGACTGATAAGGGCTGTCCCCATAGCTGGTAGGGCCGATGGGGAGGACCTGCCAGTACGCCTGGCCGGCTTCCTTTAAAAAGTCCAGAAAATCAAAAGCGGCTTTTCCAAGCGTCCCGATCCCATAAGGGGAGGGCAGGCTGAAAACAGGGAGCAAAACGCCTGCGCGCCGGGGGAAAGGGCTTTGACGCTGAAAGTCACGCATATAAATTCCCGCCTTTCTGTGGAAGGATTCTCTCGCGAAGGAGTTCCTCTCCAATAGTCTACTGTTATTGTACGAGTTTTTAGCAGCCTTAGCAATCCTTTTTTGAAAAGTTACTAGTATTTTATGCAAATTGCCCACAAAAAAACAGCAACTATTTTTAAAATAGCTGCTGTTTTAAAAAGCAATATAAGCTTATTTCTCGATCAAGCTTTCGCCAGTCATCTCTTTCGGCTGGGGAAGGCCTAAAATCTGGAGCATGGTGGGGGCGATGTCGGCGAGCTTGCCGCCTTTCTCCCGGAGCTTGCAGTCCATTCCCACCACCACAAAGGGGACGGGATTGGTGGTATGGGCGGTGAAGGGAGAACCGTCGTCCTCGTACATCTTGTCCGCATTGCCGTGGTCGGCGGTAATCAGCGCAACGCCGCCTTTTGCGAGGATGGCGTCCACCATCCTGCCCACGCAGGTATCTACCGCTTCCACCGCTTTTTTCGCCGCGTCAAATACGCCGGTGTGACCCACCATGTCGCAGTTGGCGTAGTTTAAGATGATCACGTCGTATTTATCCGAAGCGATCCGCTTTAACACTTCGTCGGTCACTTCATAAGCGCTCATCTCGGGCTTTAAGTCGTAGGTGGCGACTTTGGGGGAATTAATCAGCGCCCGGTCCTCGCCCTCAAAGGGAGCCTCGACGCCGCCGTTAAAGAAGAAGGTGACGTGAGCGTATTTTTCGGTTTCCGCGATCCGAAGCTGGGTCAAGCCTTTTTCGCTGATATATTCGCCGAAGGTATGGGTGAGCTCTTCCGGCTTGAAGGCGACCTCCACGTTAGGCATGGTGGCGTCGTACTGGGTCATGCAGACATAGTACAGGGGGAACAGGCCGTTTCGGCGCTCAAACCCGGTAAATTCGGGATCCACCAAGGTGCGGGTAATCTCCCGGGCGCGGTCGGGGCGGAAGTTATAGAAGATTACGCTGTCCCCGGCCTTGATGCGGGCGTCCGCCTCTTTGGCGCAGACGGTGGGGACGACGAACTCGTCGGTCACATCAGCCGCATAGGATTTTTCCATGGTATCCACCGGAGAGGGGTTCTCGTTCCCTTCGCCGTAGACCATGGCGTCGTAGGCTTTGCCTACCCGCTCCCACCGGTTGTCCCGGTCCATGGCGTAATACCGGCCCATGACGGTGGCGATTTTGCCGATACCGATTTCCTCCATCTTCTGCTGGCACTCTTTGATATACTCCGCGCCGGAGGTGGGGGGAACGTCCCGCCCGTCCATAAACGCGTGGACATAGACCTTGTCAAGGCCGTTGCGCTTGGCCAGCTCTAAAAGGCCGTACAGATGGGTGTTGTGGCTGTGCACGCCGCCGTCGGAGAGAAGGCCCATCAGGTGCAGAGCGCTGCCGTTTTTCTTGCAGTTTTCCACCGCGCCCAAAAAGGCGGGATTCTCAAAGAAATCGCCGTCCTGGATGGACTTGGTGATGCGGGTGAGCTCCTGATACACAATCCGGCCGGCGCCGATATTGGTGTGCCCCACCTCGGAGTTGCCCATCTGGCCGTCGGGAAGGCCCACGTCCATGCCGGAAGCGCCGATAAAGGTCATGGGGTTGCTCGAGAAGATTTTATCCAGATTCGGCTTGCTGGCCGCATGGATGGCGTTGCCGTAATCGCTGTCGTTTCTGCCAAAGCCGTCCATGATAATTAACGCGAGAGGTTTTTTCATAACAGGTATCCTTTCTGTAGCAGACTGTCCCAAAATAAGACCGGCGGCGAAGTTATTTGCTGGCCGCGTCCACGATGGTGGCGAAGTCGGGGGCTTTTAAGGAAGCGCCGCCGATCAGGCCGCCGTCTACATCCGGCTGCGCCAAAAGCTCCGCGGCGTTTTTCGCGTTCATCGAACCGCCGTACTGGATGGTCATAGCGTCAGCCGCCGCCTGATCGTACACCTTGGCGATGGTGGCGCGAATGAGGGCGCAGACTTCGTTTGCCTGCTCAGCGGTGGCGGTTTTGCCGGTGCCGATGGCCCAGACGGGCTCATAAGCGATGATGACGTTTTTCAGTTCCTCTTTGGAGACGTCTTTTAACGCCACTTTGGTCTGCAAAGCGACCAGCTCGTCGGTGATGCCGGCCTCCCGGTCGTCGAGCATCTCGCCTACGCAGAGGATGACCTTTAAGCCCGCGGCCAAAGCGGCTTTGGTACGTTTGTTGACGGTGACGTCGGTCTCACCAAAGTACTGACGGCGCTCCGAGTGGCCGATCACCACATATTCCACGCCCATTTCGGTGAGCATGTCCGCAGAGATTTCGCCGGTGAAAGCGCCGGATTTTTCAAAGTGGCAGTTTTGCGCGCCCACCTTGATGTTGGAGCCTTTCGCAGCGTCCAAAACGGTTTCCAGGTTGGTGAAAGGCACGCAGACGATCACGTCGCAGCCGGCGTCTTTCACCAGGGGTTTGAGCTCTTCCACCAGGGCCTTAGCCTCCGGACGGGTTTTGTTCATTTTCCAGTTGCCGGCAATAACAGCTTTTCGTAAATCTTTATTCATGTTGTTTATTCTCCGTTTCTGTATCAATTTCTTTTTACGCAAAGCACCCGCCGTCTATAAGGCGACGACGGGTGAAAAGAGTCATGCTTATTTGTCGTTGAGCGCAGCGATGCCGGGGAGCTCTTTGCCCTCCAAAAATTCCAGAGAAGCGCCGCCGCCGGTGGAGATGTGAGTCATCTTGTCGGCAAAGCCCAGTTTCTCCACAGCTGCAGCAGAGTCGCCGCCGCCGATGATGGAGATCGCGCCGGAATCCGCCACAGCGGTTGCTACCGCGCGGGTACCGGCTGCAAAGTTCGGCCACTCGGAGACGCCCATGGGGCCGTTCCACACAACGGTGCCGGCGCCTTTGATGGCCTCTGCAAACATCTCCTGAGTTTTGGGACCGATGTCAAGGCCCATGTAGCCGTCGGGGATGTCGTCGGAATTCACCGTCTGATAGTTGCAGTCAGGATCAAATTTGTCGCCCACCACGTTGTCCACAGGGAGGAGGAATTTAACGCCTTTTTCTTTGGCTTCTTTCATCAGCTCGGCAGCCAGATCCAGCTTGTCCTCCTCGAAGATGGAGGTACCGATCTTGTGGCCGAGAACTTTATTAAAGGTATACGCCATACCGCCGCCGATAATCAAAACGTCCACCTTGTCCAGCAGGTTTTTGATAACGCCGATCTTGTCGGAGACCTTCGCGCCGCCCAGGATGGCCACAAAGGGGCGTTTGGGATTGGCAAGGGCTTCGCCCATGATGGAGATCTCTTTCTGGATCAGATAGCCGCACACAGCGGGGAGATAATCCGCTACGCCAGCTGTGGACGCATGGGCGCGGTGAGCAGTGCCGAACGCGTCGTTAACATAGATGTCCGCCATGGAGGCGAGCTCTTTGGCAAAAGCGGGATCATTTTTCTTTTCTTCTTTATGGAAACGGACGTTTTCCAGCAGCATCAGCTGGCCCTCTTTCAAAGCGGCCGCTTTTGCCTTGGCGTCTTCGCCGATAACGTCTTTCGCCATAATCACCTCGATTCCCAGCAGCTCGCTCAGGCGTTTGGCCACAGGAGCCAGGGAAAAGGTCATATCAAAGCCGTCTTTGGGCCGTCCCAGATGGGAGCAGGCGATGACAGCTGCGTGATGGTCAAGCAGGTATTTTAAGGTCTTTAAGGACTCGCGGATGCGCTTGTCATCCTGAATCACGCCGTCTTTCAGCGGAACGTTAAAATCGCAGCGCACCAGCACTTTTTTGCCGGTTACGTCAATATCCTCGATGGTTTTTTTGTTCAAAGAGGTCATACTGGTCATTCCTTTCGTTTCCTTGTGTTTGTTAACTTTGTGACATTGTGAAAAATCCAACAATCTAATTTCCATTTTATACGAATGTTTGCTTTTTTTCAATAGTTTATACCAAGTTTATACGAAAAATCTTTCAAATCTCACAATTATACAACAACAGGAATTAAATTTTCTTCCGTTTGGGGGAATTTTCACAGGATCAGCTGGGGGATGCCTATTTCGCATCCCGGCGGGGCCCTTTGATAATCAGCGCAACTACTTTTGGGCCGGCGTTGATGGCGATAGCCGCGCCTACGTCGCCGTTTAATTCCGGTGGCTGTCCCAGCTTTTTGGTGGCCTGGACCACAAGCTCTTCCCCGTGCTCCTTGATCATGCCGCAGACGGTGCAGTAGGGGGTTTCGGGAATGCGGCTTTTTTGGGCGTGCTTAATGAGTGTGGGGATAATGCTTTTATCTCCCCGGACCTTTTCGACGATTTTGGTTTCCCCGTCAATGATGGAGATAATGGGGCGCAGGCCAATGAGTTCTCCCACAAAGGCGGCGGCGCAGCTCACCCGGCCGGACTTTTTGACAAACTCCAGAGTATAGGGTGCAAAGTAGATCTCCACGCTGGCAAACCAGTCCTCCAAATAGGCTAAAATTTCTTTGATATCAGCGCCCTTCTGCGCCTTTAAGGCCGCCTGAATCACCGGGTAGCCATAGGCAAGGGTGTAGTTAAGGGAATCCACCACGTGGATGTTCATGATTCCCTTAGCCTCCGGCCGGGCATCATAAAACATATCGATGGCCATCATAGCAGCGTCCCGGGTGCTGGAGCCCTTGGAGTTAATAGAAACATAGACGACTTCAGTGTATCCTTCATCAAACAGTTTCTCGTACACTTCGCAGAACCGCAGGTTGGTAATCTGGGAGGTGACGGGAATCCGGGGGGAAGACAGAAGGATATCGTAGAATTCAGCAGGGGTAAAGTCGATGCGCTCCATATAGCTTTTGTCATCCACCGTGATGGGAAAGGACAAAACCAGGATGTCCAAATCCCGCTCCATCTCCTTGGAAATATCGCAGGCGGAATCGGTGATGATTTTGATCTTCTGCACGGGTATTCTCTCCTTTATCATTAATGAGTTCATCTATTTCCGGGAAGCGTCTTCCCATTGAAACTTGGTAAGCTGTCCGGCGGCGGAAAGCTCGGGGTAATCCCACTGGCGCAGGACTTCATAAACCGCCACTGCCACAGTATTGCTTAAATTTAAGCTGCGGATACCGGTTCCCATGGGCAGGCGTACACACCAGTCGGGGTTGCGAAATAAAAGCTCTTCCGGCAGGCCGGCGTCCTCCCGGCCGAACATAAGAAAGCAGTTATCCGGATAGGAGACTTGCGAATGAATCTTCCTGCCCTTGGTGGTGAAATAAAAGCAGACGGCGCCGGGGTTTTTTTCATAAAAATCCGCCAACCCGTCGTAATAGGTGATATCCAGATACTGCCAGTAGTCAAGCCCCGCCCGCTTGAGCTTTTTGTCGTCCACCGAAAAGCCTAAAGGTTTAATCAGATGCAGGCGCGCACCGGTGGCGGCGCAGGTGCGGGCGATATTGCCGGTGTTCTGAGGAATCTGAGGTTCGCATAAGACGATATTGAGCTTGTTTGCCGTAGCCGGTTCCTCCTTTTTTGCAGGATACAAGAAATATACGCATTTTATTATATCGGCCAGAAGGCCCGATGTCAAACAAAGAATGTCGGATGGGGCGGAAATCCTGCCGGCAAGGACTGAAAAACAGGTGTTTAGCAGGTGAATATCGTGGACAAATCTTAAAATTTATAAGAACAATATGACAAATGCCTTGCTTTTTATGCTGAGGATTACTATACTGGAGTTACAACAAAAACCGGCCCATCTTAAATGGCCGGCAAAAGATGGAAAGGACGGTCGAGAGCGATGACGATTCGGGAATTTTTGTCCAAGGATAAAGCGGCATACTTAGAGATGAGCAACCAGTTTTATCACTGCGGGGCGGCGGCCAGCCCGATCCCTCCGGAAAACGCGGAGCGTACGTTTGAACAGTTAATCGCTAAGAATCCCAATCTGGGCGGCGTGATTTTGGAGGAAAACGGCGTACAGGCGGGATACGCGCTGTATTTTACCTGCTGGTCCTGTGAGTTTGGCGGGTTAGTGGTGTTTTTGGACGAGCTGTATGTCTCTCCTGATCACAGGGGGAAAGGGTTTGCCGGCCGGTTGCTTCGGTATCTGGAGGATGCGTTCCCCGACGCGGCGGCGCTGCGGTTGGAGGTCTGTATGACCAATCGGGACGCCATCAACCTATATGAAAGGCACGGATATACGTTTTTGGATTATCACCAGATGCGCAAGGTGAAATAAAACGAAAATCAGATTGGCATTAAAAATCGCCCGGAACCGTCTGCAGACGGTTCCGGGCGATTTTTACATGTATAAGGAGTAAGGAGAGAAAAAAGCTTATTTGCCGAAAGCGGTCTTGTAAACCTCGTATACCAGCTCTTTGGTGCAGGGGCGGGGATTTCCGCCGGTGCACACATCCGCCATAGCGGCGTCGGACAGCGTGTCCAGATCTTCTTCCTTCACGCCGATTTCCCGCAGGGTCTGGGGGATACCCACGTCGATGGAAAGCTGCCGGACCGCATCCACAGCGGCGCGGCGGTATTCCTCTTGGCTCATATCGTCCACACCCTTGACGCCCATCGCCCGGGCGATCTCCCGGAACTTTTCACCGGTGCAGGGAGCGTTAAACTCCATCACATAGGGGAGCAGCACCGCGTTGGCCACGCCGTGAGGGGTGTCGTAAAACGCGCTTAAAGGATGGGCCATGCCATGGACAACGCCCAGGCCCACATTGGAAAACGCCATGCCGGTCATGTACTGGCCCAGCGCCATATCGGTGCGGCCCTCGGGATCGTTTTCCACCGCTTTGCGCAGGCTTCTGGCAATGATTTCGATTGCTTTCAGGTTTAAGGTGTCCGCCAGTTCCCAGGCTCCCAGGGTGGTGTAGCCCTCGATGGCGTGGGTCAGCGCATCCATGCCGGTGGCGGCGGTGAGCCCCTTGGGCATAGTGGACATCATTTCGGGATCGACGACTGCCACCACGGGGATGTCGTGGGGGTCAACACAGACGAATTTGCGGCGCTTGGCCTCGTCGGTGATGACGTAGTTGATCGTCGTCTCAGCGGCCGTTCCAGCGGTGGTGGCCACGGCAATCACCGGAACACTGCGGTTTTTGGTGGGAGCAGTTCCCTCCAAAGAGACAACGTCGGCATATTCCGGATTGTTGATGATGATGCCGATGGCTTTGGAAGTATCCTGAGGGGAACCGCCGCCGATGGCGATCATGTAATCGGAGCCGGCGGCTTTAAATGCATCCACGCCGGCCTTGACGACCTCCACGCTGGGGTTGGCCTTGACGTGATCAAAGATTTCATAGGGAAGCCCGGCAGCGTCCAGAAGATCGGTCACTTTTTTGACGACCCCGAACTTGACCAGATCGGCGTCGGTGACAATCAGGGCTTTTTGAAGGCCACGGCTTTTGACTTCGGTGACAATTTCCTGGATGGCGCCTGCGCCATGGTAGCTGGTTTCATTGAGGATAAAACGATTGGACATTGGAAAAACCTCCTGTCAATTAATAATTCAATAGGTGTGTCATAGCTGCCTTACAACTATTACAGTCATATTATACCAAATTTTCTGTGGAGATTGCAAGATAAATGGGCAGGTTTTACGTCTGGTTCACAAAATATTTTCCTTTTAAAGGAAAAAGGAACCCTGCAATCCAAAGGCCTGTCTGGACGTCCCGGCTGGAAAAAACGAAAAATACCGTCACATTCTGCATTCTTTTTGCATAGTGTATAGAAGATACGTCCGCTTTGAAGCGGCGAAAGGGTGTGGCGATGTGGGTACCATCAGCTTGTGTATGATCGTTAAAAATGAAGAAGCGGTTTTGGCCCGATGCCTTGACAGTGTAAAAGGGCTTGTGGACGAGATGGTAATCGTGGATACAGGCTCCAGTGACCGGACCAAAGAGATCGCCCGGCAATATACCGGCCGGATGTTTGACTTCCCCTGGAAGGAGGATTTTTCGGCTGCCCGCAATTTTTCCTTTTCTCAGGCGGCGATGGATTACTGCATGTGGCTGGACGCGGACGATGTGTTTCCCGCCGGGGAACGGGAGCGTTTTTTAGAGCTCAAACAGCGGCTGAACGGGGAGGCAGACATGGTAATGATGCCTTACCAGACGGCTTTTGACGAGAAAGGCAACCCCACTTTCAGCTATTACCGGGAGAGGATTGTCAAAAATAACACCGGGTTTGTGTGGGAGGGCGCGGTCCACGAGGCGATCACCCCCTCGGGCTGCATTCTTTATGAGGATATTCCCATCCGGCACCAAAAGCAGGGGGAGGGCGATCCGGGACGGAATATTAAAATTTACGAGCGGCTGCGGGAAGAGCGGGCGCTGTCTCCCAGGGAACAGTTTTACTACGCCCGGGAGCTGATGTATCACGGGCGGCTGCGGGAGGCAGAGACGGAATTCAGCCGGTTTTTGGAAAAAGGTAACGGCTGGGTGGAAAACAACATCGACGCCTGCCGCCAGCGGGCGTTTTGCCGCCGGATGCTGGGGGAGAAAAAGGAGGCTTTGGATTCGCTGTTTTTAAGCTTTTCCTATGACCTTCCCCGGGCAGAAACCTGCTGCGACGCCGGTTGGATTTTTCTGGAGCAGGGGGATCCCGTCCGGGCGGCCTTTTGGTATGAAACAGCCCTTTCCTGTCCCCGCCGCGACACCTCCGGGGCGTTTGTAGAACAGGATTGTTACGGCTTTCTTCCCTGCTTGCAGCTGTGCGTCTGCTATGACCGGCTGGGAGAGTATGAAAAAGCCAAGGCGTTTAACGAACGGGCCGCCGCCTTTAAGCCGGAGGACCCGGCAGTCGCATCCAACCGGCTGTATTTCCAGTTTCGGGAGCAGGCAAAGCCAGGAGTTGCAAGCAGCACCGGCAGGGAGTAGTGGGGTGTTTTTTACAATTCGGCCCGTGGCAAAAGGCTTCGCACAGTTGGAGGCGTTGTGTCACAGGCTGGTTAAACAAAGGAGCGCCTTCAAAATAGAAATTGTTAGATTGATTGGACAAAAACACATGCCGCTCATTTAATATGAGCGGCATGTGTTCTTTAAAAGGAATGCTTGTAAAAGTCTCGTTATCCTTTTTATATAGGTATGTAGGCGGGGACTTATTTACGGTTTTTCAATCAATAGAATTATGCCTGTTCTTTTTTGTTTCCCTCCTGCGCCTCGTGGCAGTGGAGATATTTTTCCCGGGTGGCCATTCCTCCCCGGATGTGACGCTCCTGTTTGTTGATGTCTAAAATCTGTTTTACCTGTCCGTACAAATGGGGATTTACCTTTTTCAGCCGCTCCGACACGTCTTTATGTACAGTGGATTTTGATATTCCAAACTGTTTTGCACATGCTCTGACAGTGGCTTTGTGTTCAATGATGTATTGGCCAAGCAGCGCGCTGCGATCCTCAAACCCGATTGCATCCTTCAATGATCAGCACCCTCTTTGTCGTATGTTTCAAAGCATATATATGCCGGGGAATTCGGGATTATACGGCAGAGGACGGCCGGATTTGGATTTTTTCTCATTGCTATCTGCCCATTTTTTATTAAAAGAAGAAAAAAGAGGGTAGAGGGGATGAATAACAGGCAGAAAAGCGGGGAGTTATAGCGGATTCTTCTCTTTTGTTTTTTTCGACATTCCCTTTGTGCTAGAATAGTTTCCTGGTATAAAGGAGAACTTATACAAAGATAAACTTAAAATATGTATTGGTTAACCAAAACGAAAGAAAAATAACAAATAATTTTTTGTAAAACTTACAATTTGCTATTGAAAAGTAAAGAAGCATTTGGTAAAATATAGATAAACAAACATTTTAGGAGTTTTCTAATTTGTGTAATAATGACAAGGGGGCCGAACGATGGCTGAAAAAAAGACATCCCGCGCATTAACTCCGGCCGAGCTGTTCCATCAGGGAAACAACTTTAGGACCTATGAATATTTGGGCTCACATCCTGCGAAAAGAGGGCGTGGGGCGGGAATTCAGTTTCGGGTTTGGGCGCCCCGGGCTGTGTCCGTTTCGGTTGTGGGGGATTTTAACGATTGGAACTCCGATGAAAACCCCATGGAAAACGACGGCAGCGGGATATGGAGCTGCTATGTGCCCAAACTCCAGCAATTTGACAATTATAAATACAGCATTAAAACCCGGGACGGCCGCACGATTTTAAAGGCCGATCCTTACGCCTTCCATGCGGAGACCCGGCCGGAAACCGCCTCAAAGATCTATGACATCGAGGGGTTTGAGTGGCACGACCAAAGCTGGCAGGAGCAAAAGGCAAAACGAGTGATCTATAAAAGCCCGGTGAATATCTATGAGGTTCACGCGGGTTCCTGGCGGATGTATTCGGACGGCAATCAGTTTGATTATGATAAACTGGCGGATGAGCTGATCCCTTATGTGAAAAACATGGGCTACACCCATATTGAGTTTATGCCCATGTCCGAATATCCCTTTGACGGCTCGTGGGGATATCAGGTGACGGGCTATTTCGCCGCCACCTCCCGATATGGCACGCCGGACGGCCTAATGCGGCTGATTGACCGGGCCCACCAGGCGGGGGTCGGCGTTATCATGGACTGGGTGCCCGCCCATTTTCCCAAGGACGGCCACGGGCTGTATGAGTTTGACGGCACCATCTGCTATGAATACGACGATATCCAAAAGCGGGAGCATGAAGCCTGGGGCACAAGGGTTTTTGACTACGGAAAACCTGAAGTGCAAAGCTTTTTGATTTCCAGCGCCATGTTCTGGCTGGATAAATATCACATCGACGGGCTGCGTGTGGATGCAGTGGCTTCCATGCTGTACCTGGATTATGACCGGGAGCAGTGGCAATGGTCGCCCAACAAATACGGCGGCAAGGAAAACTTAGAGGCCATTGCCTTTTTGCGCAACCTTAACACGGCGGTGTTTAAAGAGTACCCTTACGCCATGATGATCGCGGAAGAATCCACCGCTTGGCCGCTGGTGACAAAGCCTGCTGATGTTGGCGGATTAGGGTTTAACTTCAAGTGGAATATGGGCTGGATGAACGACATGCTGGACTATATCTCCTTAGACCCCATCTACCGCGCCTATAATCATGACAAGCTGACCTTCAGCTTTTTCTACGCCTTTTCAGAAAATTACATCCTGCCTATTTCCCACGACGAAGTAGTGCACGGAAAGGCTTCGCTGATCTCCAAGATGCCCGGGGAATACGATCAGAAATTTGCGGGTGTGCGGGCGTTTTTAGCCTACATGATGGCACATCCGGGCAAAAAGCTGATGTTTATGGGGCAGGAGTTCGGTCAGTTTATCGAGTGGGATTATAAAAAAGAGCTGGACTGGCTGCTGCTGGGCTATGATATGCACATTAAGCTCAAACACTTTGTGGCGACGCTCAATAAATTTTATCTCAAGCATTCGCCCTTGTGGCAAAACGACGACAGCTGGGACGGATTTAACTGGATCGCCCATGACGACTATACCCAGAACATCATCGCCTTTAGGCGGATCGACGACAGCGGGGAAGAGCTGGTCGCCGTCTGCAACTTCTCGGCGGTATCCCAAAAGAATTACCGCATCGGGGCGCCGTACGACACCGCATACACCGAGGTGTTCAACACCGACTGGCGGGAGTTCGGCGGTTCCGGCATGGGAAACGAAGGGAAGATTGATGCCGAGGAAAAGCCTATGCATGGGTTTGACCAGTCGATCTCGCTGACACTGCCTCCCCTTTCGGTGATCTACCTGAAAGCGGATATGGAGCTTTATGAAAAACGGCGGGAAATCAAGAAACGGGAGGCGGAAAAAAAGGCGCGGGAGCTTCGGGCGGCAAAGCGGAAAGCCGCTTCCAAACCGGCCAAAGAGTTGGCGGGAACAAAGAAGGCCGTAAAATAAAGGTCTTTATGGGGTTATCAAAGCGGGAAATGGCTAAAAGCGGTTCCCGCCGGGGATAAGAGTGCCGGAGGGGGTATTCTTTCCGGTGTGACAAGTGATTATTGTGAGGACTGATGTTATGTTTACAAAGAAAGAATGTGTAGCAATGCTTTTGGCCGGCGGACAGGGAAGCCGGCTGTATGTACTGACCCAGCAAATGGCAAAGCCGGCTGTTCCCTATGGCGGCAAATACCGTATCATCGATTTTCCTCTTTCCAACTGCGTCAACTCCGGGATTGATACGGTAGGGGTGCTGACACAATACCAGCCCCTTGTTCTGAACGAATATATCGGAAACGGGCAGCCGTGGGATTTAGACCGTGCCCATGGCGGCGTACATGTGCTGCCGCCCTATCAGACTTCCAGCGGCGCCCAGTGGTATAAAGGAACGGCCAATGCCATTTACCAGAATATGTCGTTTATTGAGCGGTATGATCCGGATTATGTGCTGATTCTCTCGGGAGACCACATTTATAAAATGGACTATGCCCAGATGCTGGAGTTCCATAAAAAGAACAACGCCGACTGCACTATTGCGGTGTTGGAGGTGCCTATGGAGGAGGCCTCCCGGTTCGGCATTATGAACACCCGGGATGACCAGAGCGTGTACGAGTTTGAGGAAAAACCGGCTCATCCGAAGAGCAATCTGGCGTCCATGGGAATCTACATTTTTAATTGGAAAAAGCTTCACCGGTATCTCACCGAGGACGAAGCGGACGAAAATTCCTCCAATGATTTCGGCAAAAACATTATCCCCACCATGCTGGAGCGGGGAGAAAAGCTGTTTGCTTATCAGTTTGACGGCTACTGGAAAGATGTGGGAACCATTGACAGCCTGTGGGAAGCGAATATGGATCTGCTCAATCCCAACGTGGCGCTGGATCTTCATGATCCTTCCTGGAAGATCTTCTCCCGCAACCCGGTGAGCCCCCCTCACTACATCGCTCCCACCGCGCAGGTGCAAAACTCCATGGTGACCGAAGGCTGCACTATCCGCGGAATGTTGGACTTTTCCATCCTGTTCGCGGGCGTGACCATTGAAGAGGGCGCTGTGGTGCGGGACAGCATCGTCATGCCGGGATCGGTTATCAAAAAAGGCGCGGTGATCGAGTACGCGATCATCGGGGAAAACGTGGAGATCGGCGAACACGTCTGCGTAGGGGCGCGTCCGGAAACGGTGTTTGACAAGTCCAAATGGGGCGTGGCGGTGGTCGGCCCCAACGTAAAGGTTTCGGACGGCGCCGTGGTGCAGCCCAAGCAAATGGTGGGAAGCGACATCTAGGGCTGCCGGAAAAAGAGCGGATTGCCTGCATTTTCGCCGGCGTATCTCTCCTACTGCAGAGAAAGGAATGGGTTTAGGATATGACAAGTGAGAAAAAAGTTTTGGGAATTGTGTTCGCCAACATGCACGACTCGGCCATTAAAGAGTTGACGGATGTGCGGACTATGGGCTCAGTCCCTTATGGCGGCCGTTACCGGTTAATCGATTTTACCCTGTCGAACATGGTGAATTCCGGGATTGACGAGGTAGGCTTAATCACCAAGGCCAACTATCAGTCCTTAATGGATCATCTGGGCTCCGGACGGGAATGGGATCTAGCCCGTAAACGGGGAGGATTACATATTTTGCCTCCTTTTGGCCATTCGGCATTCGGCATCTACCGGGGCCGGCTGGAAGCGCTGGGAAGCGCTTTGTCGTTTATGCATGCTTCTAAAGCGCGGTATGTGGTGCTGGCCGACTGCGATATTATTACCAACATGGATCTGCGCCCTATCGTAGAAGCGCATATCGAAAAAGAAGCGGATATTACCGTTGTTTATCAGAAAAAGAAGGCCGATATCCAGACATCGGCCCAGTCCACCTTTTTCTCTATGGATGAGGACGGACGGGTAGTGGATGTTTTGGTCCATCCCATGGTCAGCGGCGAGTTTAATATGGGCTTGGACATCACGGTGATGGAAAAGTCCTTCCTGGAGAACATGGTGGTAGAGGCGTTAAGCCGCGGCCAGTATGACTTTGCCAGGGATATCCTGCAAAAGAGAACCAACCAGTACCGCATTTACGGATATGAATACGACGGGCTGGTCTTATCAGTCAACACCATGAAGGATTACTACGATGACAATATGGCTCTGTTGGATGAAAATGTCCGCGCCCAGCTGTTCCCGGAAAAACGGCCTGTATACACCAAGATCCGGGACGAGGTGCCCGCCAAATACGGTTTGGACGCTTCGGCAAAAAATTCCCTGGTGGCGGACGGCTGCATCATTGAGGGCGAGGTGGAAAACTCCATTTTGTTCCGGGGTGTACATGTGCAAAAGGGTGCCAAGATCCGCAACTCTATTTTAATGCAGGGCACAAAGGTTGGCTGCAAGTGTATTGTCCAGCATGCGATCACCGATAAAAACGTCACTATTAAGGACTACCGGATGCTTAACGGCAGCGCGGAATATCCGGTGTTTGTGGCCAAAAACGGTGTGGTTTGATCGGTAAGGCCGGATGATATCCGGCGGATCACAACAGAAATAGGAAAGGAAGCACGGATTATGAAGATACTGTTTGCGGCAAGCGAAGCGGTCCCGTTTATCGCTTCGGGGGGGCTGGCGGACGTCATCGGTGCGCTGCCCAAGGCGCTTCAGGCAAAAAAGGCGGAGTGCCGGGTGATTATTCCGCTGTACGCGGGCATTAAGCCTGAATGGCGGGAAAAAATGCGCTATGTAACAAACTTCCCTGTCCAGCTTGGCTGGCGAAGCCTGTACTGCGGCATTTTTGAAGCGGTGGTAGACGGCGTAAAATACTATTTTGTGGACAACGAGTATTATTTTAAGAGGGATGGAGTTTACGGCTTTTACGATGATGCGGAGCGTTATGCCTTTTTCTCCAAGGCAGTGCTTGAAACCATTAAACACATTGATTTTAAGCCGGATATCGTCCACTGCCACGACTGGCAGACGGCGCTTGTGCCGGTATATTACCAGCTGTACTATAAATATGTGGCGGGGTATGAGCGGATCAAAACAGTGTTTACCATCCACAACATCCAGTATCAGGGGAAATACGGCTATGAAACGATGAGCGAGGTCATGGATATTCCGCCCTCCGCCAAAAGCCTGCTGGATTATGACGGCTGTGCCAATATGATGAAGGGCGCCATTGAGGTTTCGGATAAAGTGACGACGGTGAGCCCCACCTATGCCAAGGAGATTTTAAATCCCTGGTACGCCCATGGCCTGGACTATCTGCTGCGCAGCAAACAGTATAAGCTCTGCGGGATTTTAAACGGAATTGACAACGACCAGTATAATCCCCAGACCGACCCGCTGATTTATCAGAACTATACTGCGGATGACCTGCCGGGAAAAGAGGCCAACAAAAAACGCCTGTGCGAGGATATGCATCTGAATTATGAGGACGGCACGCCTCTTTTAGGCATGGTGACCCGATTGGTGGGCCATAAGGGCCTGGATCTGGTCAAATATGTGTTCGAGGATATTTTAAACCGGGGAATCAAGATCGTCCTGCTGGGTTCAGGCGAGTATTTTTACGAGAGCTTTTTCCGGGAGATGGCCTACCGCCATCCCGGGCAGGTGGCGGTGACGATCGGTTTTATTCCCGATCTTGCCCGGAAGATCTATGCCAGCTCCGACCTGTTCTTGATGCCCTCGAAAAGCGAGCCCTGCGGCTTGGCGCAGATGATCTCCCTGCGGTATGGGACGATCCCCATTGTCCGGGAGACCGGCGGGCTTAAAGACAGCATTCAGGACTGCGGTTCTCTGCACGGGAACGGGTTTACCTTCCAGTCCTATGACGCCCAGGATATGCTGTGGGCGATCACCCGGGCCAAAGATCTGTTCTACGATAAGCCCAACTGGGGGAATCTGGTGCGGTACGCGATGGCGTATGATTGCAGCTGGAACCGGTCGGCGGAATCCTATATGGGCCTTTACCGGGAATTGTGTAACGCATAAGCTTCCTTTCTAAAAAGCGGGCGGAGAAACCAAACTTGGTTTCTCCGCCCGCTTTTTACTTTTCCCTTTTCAAGCAGCCTCAAAAATGGTATAATCATACTGTTTCCTTATTGATATGCTTTTAACAGAAAACACCAAAAAGAAAACCGCCCTTTTGGACGGCCGGTAAATTACTTCATTTTGTTTTCGCAATTCTGTACAAGATTCACCAGGCTGGAAGCGAACAGCGGATATTCCTGAGAGAGCTTTTCGCTGGTAATCGTAAATGCCTCGGCGTTTTGGATGGGATCGTCCGCAAAGCTTCCGTCGGCTACAGCGGCGGCACAGGCTTCGCTGACAGCCATCTGCGCGGTAGCTTTGGCGTTGGCCATGGATGAAGGAACGGTGAAAAAGGTTTGCTGGTTTTTGGGGTTAGCAGAAAAGACGATCCGAAACATCCGGTAAACCGACATCATCAAAAAGTTGGAGGTTTCGTTAATCAAAGTTTTGTTGTTGCCTTTTTGCAGCAGGTCGAACAGGATGTTTAGGGAGTTGGCAATGAGTTTTTTGTTGAGTACCGGCAAAATACTGCCCTTTAAAACATTTTCCTTTCCTGCTGCTTCCGGTTCGGGGATATCTTCTACATGTAAAGTGGCGCCGTTGCGGTCGGGAGAACGTCCCAGAAGGTAGTCGCAGGAAACGCCGTAAAAGTCCGCGGCGCGAACCACAAAATCCAAGCCGCATTCACGGATCCCCTTTTCATAGTGCGAAAGCAGGGCCTGTGAGATGCCAAGCTCTTTTGCGGCCAACTTTTGGCTGATTCCCTGTTCCTTGCGGAGCAGCGTCAGCACTCTGGGAAAATCGGCGTTCATCATACAACCTCCATCACGAATAACGTATAGTAAATTATAGTATACCGGATACCGTTTGTAAAGGATTTTTTCAGACAAAAACGGGAAGCCTGTCGAAAAAATTCCAGGCTTATATTTGTACAAAATGTCTTAACACAATAGATATTGTATGTTCATGAATTCGGCTCCACTAGGGGTGGCGGATATGAACGCCTTGGCCCTTATGGCGTCCGGTTGTGATAAAAAGGAAAGGAACAGGTTATACAACATGAAAAATTACCGTCTTTATTTTATCCGCCATGGAATCACCCAGGGGAATCTGGAAGGAAAATATGTCGGGTCCACCGATCTTCCGCTGTGTGAGCAGGGCAGGAAAGAGCTTTTGGACTTAAAAGAGAAAGCCGAATATCCCCAGGTGCAGGTGGTATATGCAAGCCCTTTGCAGCGCTGTCTGCAAACAGCGGAGATTTTATATCCGGATACGCTTTTAATCCCATCTCCCAACCTGCGGGAATACGATTTCGGGAATTTTGAAAACCACTCGATGGAAGAACTTAAAAAGAACGAGGCTTTTGTGCGCTGGCTGGAAGGCGCTATGGTAAAGGCTCCTGAAGGCGGGGAGGACAAGCAGGCTTTTGATGAGCGTATTTCCATCGGCCTGGGGGAGATTATAAAGGATATGATGAACCGTTCGGTCACCGATGCGGCGGTGATTACCCATGGCGGGGTAATTATGGGGCTTTTAAGCATGTACGGCCTTCCTAAACGCAATCCTTTAGCCTGGACGGTGGACAACGGCCACGGCTACACGGCGGTTACTTCCTCCTATCTGTGGGGGCAGGGCCAGCTTTTGGAGGTTATGGACCCCATCCCCTACCGGGAGGAAGACAGCGAATACCCCCGGGACTACGACCTGATCGACATCCCGGAGCAGGAGGACGAAGAGTGAAACAGGGGCTAATCCATATCTATACCGGGGACGGAAAAGGGAAAACCAGCGCGGCGGTGGGCGCGTGCGTGCGCGCGGCAGGACACGGCTGGCGGATTTTGTTTGTGCAGTTTTTAAAAGGTTCCTTCACCGGAGAGCTTATTCCCCTTGAAAAACTGGGCGTTTCGGTTTGCCGCACCGAAGATGTGAAAAAATTCGTGTTCCAGATGGATGAAAAAGAGCTTGCCCGATGCTGGGAAGACCATAGCCGGTGTTTTCAGACGGCGGCGGATGCGCTCAGGTCTGGAGAATACGATCTGGTGGTTTTGGATGAAGTCATCGGCGCTGTGGGGCTTGGTTTGATCGATGAAGAGGCACTTGTGGCCCTGCTAAAAGAAAAACAGCCGAAAACCGAGGTTATATTGACAGGCCGTGGGGCATCTGATAAACTGAAAAAGACCGCGGATTATCTATCAGAAATCCGCATGGAAAAGCACCCTTACGAGCAGGGAATCCCCGCCCGGGCGGGAATTGAATATTAATGTTATTATAATAATAGGTTATAACGGATTGACGGATAAAAACGGCCTGTCTTTTTTAGGCGGGTGAAAGGCGGTGCAAAGTGGTGAATGTGCGCGCACAGATCAAAAAAAATGCCAGGGACGCTATGAGCGGGAACTGGGGGAAAGCGGTGACCGCCGTACTGGTGGTCTTTTGCGTCAACCTGCTGTTTGCCTATTTGGAGCAGATTTTGTACGCCTTATTCCGGATAAGCGGCTATGTGGACATCGGGAATACGCCGGCGTTGTTTTTGGACGATCAGGTGAACATTTCCTGGCTGGCTTTGGGGATTACCGCCGGTATGTATGTGGTGAAATTCGTCCTGATGTCCCCTTTGCTGGTGGGGGTAACCAAGTGGTTTTATCAGGTGGTGGAGGGAAAATATCCGCCGTTTTCGGTGATCTTTGATTACTATGCTTCTCTGCGTACCTTCGGAAAAGCGCTGGGGGTGCAGTTTCAGGTCTCCCTGCGGATTGCTTTAATGGGAATTGTCGTGCTGCTTCCCTCCACCTGCCTGCGGATTGTTCTTCAGTACCTGCCTGCCGCCGGCAGCGATTCCTTGTCGCTGATGGGGGCGGTGCTGTACCTGCTCACCAACCTGGTAACAGTGCTGTCCTGGCTGTTTTTGGGATACCTTTCCCTTCGGTACTTTTTATGTTTTTTCCTGCTGGCGGAAAAAGACGAGGTGCCGGTGAAAAAGATTTTACAGACCTCCGTCCGGACGATGGGGGAGTATAAAGAAGAAATATTTACCCTGTTTTTGTCGTTTATCCCCTGGCTGCTTCTTTGCGCGCTTATCGTGCCGGCGTTCTTTGTAGCGCCGTATCTGGCGGCTACGGCGGCGCTGTACGGCAAGATTTATATCAGCCGGCTGCAAAGCCGCCGGGAAATGGACGATACCCGGGTGGCACAGCCGATTGGGCGGGCCGATGAAACTGAGACGAGAGAAGGACAGGAAGTTGAAACAGATTAGCGACGCGAAACGAATTGTAGTCAAGGTGGGAACCTCCACGCTGACCCACGGTACAGGAATGCTCAATATCCGGCGGATCAGCTCGCTGGTGCGGATGCTGGCGGATATTAAAAATTCCGGGAAGGAAGTTGTGCTGGTGTCCTCCGGCGCTATCGGCGTGGGGATGGGAAAGCTGGGGCTTTCCCGCCGCCCGGAGGATACCCCCGGCAAGCAGGCCTGCGCCGCCGTGGGGCAGTGCGAGCTGATGTATGTATACGACAAGGAGTTTTCCGAATATAATCATACTGTTTCCCAGGTGCTTTTGACCCGGGACGTCATCGAGGATCCCCAGCGGAAGGAAAACGTTCAAAACTCCTTTGAACGGCTGCTGCAAATGGGCGTCGTTCCGGTGGTCAACGAAAACGATACGGTGTCGGTAGAGGAAATCGAGTTCGGCGACAACGACACCCTTTCGGCGATTGTGGCCCGGCTGGTCCATGCGGATCTTTTGATTATTTTAACGGATATCGAAGGGCTGTATGACAAAGATCCCCGCAAGTACGCGGACGCTCATCTGATTCCCCGGGTGGAGGCCATTGACGAGAATATCCGAAGCGCCGCAGGCGACCGGGGCACAAGCCTTGGAACCGGCGGCATGGCGACTAAGATCAGCGCGGCACAAATGGCTACAGCCGCCGGGATTTCGGTGGTGATTGCCAACGGTTCCCGGCACAACGTGCTATACGATTTGATGGAGGGAAAACCGGTAGGAACCATATTTGCGGGATTGGAAGACAAAAACGGCGGCAAGGAGGAAGACAGATGAAAACAGTGTTGGAGTTAGGCCGGCTGGCCAAACAGGCTTCCCGTACGCTCAGCGTAGCGTCTACGGCGGAGAAAAACGCGGCGCTTATGGGCATTGCCCGGGCGCTCACCAGCCATACCGATGAGATTTTGGCGGAAAACGCGCGGGATATGCAGGCCGCGGCGGAAAACGGCATGAGCAAGGCGATGCAGGACCGCCTGCGCCTGACTAAAGAGCGCATCCAGGGCATAGCCGACGGGGTGCTGCAGATCGTGGAATTAAGCGATCCCATTGGCGAGATCGAAAGCGGCGCGGTGCGGCCCAACGGGCTGGAGATTCAAAAGGTGCGGGTGCCTTTGGGCGTAATCGGGATCATCTTTGAAAGCCGCCCCAACGTGACGGTGGACGCCGCCGCTTTGTGCCTGAAAGCGGGGAACGCGGTGATCCTGCGGGGAGGAAAGGAAGCTATCCATTCCAACATCGCCCTGTGCGCCGTGATGCAAAAGGCGATTCATGAGGCGGGACTTGATCCCAACTGCGTACAGCTGGTGGAGGACACATCCCGGGAGACCTCCGCCCAGATGATGAAATTAAACGAGTATCTGGACGTTTTAATCCCTCGCGGAGGCGCGGGGCTGATTCAGGCGGTGGTGAACACCGCCACTGTCCCGGTGATCCAGACGGGCGTGGGAAACTGCCATGTGTATGTGGACCGCTCGGCCGACCTTGCCATGGCGGCTAAAATCGTCAACAACGCCAAAACCAGCCGCCCCAGCGTCTGCAACGCGGAGGAGAGCCTGCTCTGCCACCGGGAGGTGGCGGAGGAATTCCTCCCCATGGTCAAAAAGCTTTTGGACGAAAGTAATGTAAAGCTGTTAGGCTGCCCTGAGACCATCCGGATCTTGGGGGACAGCGTTTTGCCCGCCACCGACGAGGATTATGCCACCGAATTTTTGGACTATACCCTTTCGGTCAAGGTGGTAGACAGCCTGGACGAAGCGGTGGCCCATATCGCCCGCTTCGGGACGGGGCATTCCGAAGCGATTATCACCAACGACTGGACGGCCGCCCGGCGGTTTGAACGGGAAGTGGACGCCGCCGCCGTTTATGTCAACGCCTCCACCCGTTTTACCGACGGCGGCGAGTTCGGCTTTGGAGCGGAGATCGGCATCTCCACCCAAAAGCTCCACGCCAGAGGGCCTATGGGCCTTAAGGAGCTTACCTCCACCAAGTACATCGTACACGGC
Organism: uncultured Clostridia bacterium; assembly: GCA_944386475.1. Lineage (GTDB taxonomy): Bacteria > Bacillota > Clostridia > Oscillospirales > Ruminococcaceae > Metaruminococcus. Next base: position 26,654 of record CALXBH010000077.1, read on the forward strand.
GACGGACAAATTCGGTAAAGGGAGGTATTGCGGACATGGACAATCAGGAAAACAACCTGCCGGACGAAAATACAAAGCAGGCGGAGCCTCAGGAGGAAACCGCCGGAGCGGCCCCTGCCCCGCGGGGAAAAAAGCGGCGGCGCTTCAATAAATCGGTGATTTTGGGAGCGGTAGTGCTGGTGTTTGCGGTGATCGGCGTGATCTCCACTGTGATCTTTTTGGGAAACAAAACCTATGATCTCATCGACAACACCGCCCAGAAAGAGGAATTTGGGCAGTTTATCTATCCGTTGGTTATGCTGGATCCACCGCCCTTTGACAGCGTCGATAAGCTGGATGAGCGGACCCTGTTGACCGCGGCGATCTGGAACCTGCTTAAAAATGAGGATACCAGCAAATATCCTCAGGATGAATTCGGGTTTATCACCGTCCCCCAGACCGATGTGGACTCCTACGCCGCCAAGCTGTTTGGCCAGGACGTAAAGGTCAATCACCAGTCGATCAGCGATTCGGAGTATACCTTTGATTACAGCCCGGATACCCAAAGCTATGTCATCCCTTCCACTCCCACCTTCCCGCCCTATACCCCCCGGGTGGAGAAAATCGAGCGGAGCGGGAGCACCTACCGGCTGACGGTGGACTACATCCCGGCCGGGGACGTTTGGAGTCAGGATCTGCGGGGAAAAAAATATGAGCCGGAGCCTGCCAAGACCCTTTATTATGATCTGGAACGAGTGGACGGCGGCTATCGGATTACGGCGGTGCGAACCATCAACTCCGGTTCGGACGCCAGTTCGGCGGCAGAGGTATCCTCTCTGCCAGCAGAATCTTCGGACATCGTAAGCGATGTGACGGATTCCTCCCTTCCTGCCGAAAGCGGCGTTTCCTCCGGTTTGACGGAGAGCGGCGTTGTCTCCGAGGAGATAGGCACTTCTTCCGGCGAGGCTTCCTCTCAGGCGGAGGATACCTCCCAGAGCAGCACCAGCTCGGAAAACGTTTCTTCGGCTTCCTCCGGACAATGATAAGAGGATGCGATACACTTTATCCCGGCCGCCATTTGGGCGGTCGGGATTCTTTTGTTACTATTCGCTATAATTTTTGTAAATTCTCTCTTGTGTGCGCATAAAATGAATAGAATAATTTAAAACAGGACGATTGCGGATGAAAATAGAGTGTAATCTTGCAAAACGAAAAAATTTCCTCGATTATAGCGGTATTTCATGGATTTTTGTCTTTGAACTGGGACGCTGTCCGTGCTATATTTGTATTCATGAGGAATACAGTTGTTTTTGGGAGGCGGACGTTTTGCAAGGGGAAGAAGAGTCGTTCATCCTGATTGACAAGCGGGTTGTCCCGGAGACCTACCTGAAAGTGCTGGAGGCCAAACGGCTTTTGCTTAAAGGAAAAGCGAAAAACTCCAGCGAAGCGTGCAAAATGGCGGGACTTTCCCGCAGCGCGTTTTATAAATACAAAGACTGTGTCCACAATTATGAGGATAAGGGTTCCCGGCGGATTATTACGCTGTACCTGTCTTTGTCCGACGAGCCGGGCGTGCTGTCCAGCGTTTTGTCCTGCCTGTCCCAGGCGGGGGCAAACGTGGTGACGGTCAACCAGAACATCCCCGCCCAGGGGGTGGCGGCGGTCACGGTGTCGGTGCGTATCCATCAAAAAAACAAGGCGGATGAACTGACCGAAAGCCTCTCCCAGCTGGAAGGGGTTATCGAAGCCCGCCGTATTTAAAAGCTGACGAAAGAAAGGATCACTTAATATGGCGAAAATTGCAGTATTGGGCCATGGGGTCGTAGGCTCCGGCGTGGTAGAGCTTTGCCACAAAAACCACGCAGGCATCGTCAAAAAGGCCGGCCAGGAGGTAGAGGTCAAGCGGATTTTGGATCTGCGGGAGTTTCCCGACCTTCCTTACGCGGATAAGTTTACCAAAAACTACGACGATATTTTAAACGACGATGAAATCAGTGTGGTTGTCGAGGTGATGGGTGGCTTAAATCCCGCTTATGAGTATGTGAAAGCGGCGCTTAACAAGAAAAAAAGCGTCGTCACCTCCAATAAAGAGCTGGTAGCCGCCAAAGGGGCGGAGCTTTTGGCGGTGGCCAAGGAAAACAACGTGAACTTTTTCTTTGAGGCCAGCGTGGGCGGCGGCATCCCCATCATCCGGCCCCTTCACCAGTGCCTGGCCGCCAACGAAATCAAGGAGATCGCCGGCATTTTAAACGGCACCACCAACTTCATCCTCACCAAGATGATCCGGGAGCAGATGAGCTTTGAGGACGCCTTAAAGCTGGCCCAGCAGTTAGGCTATGCGGAGCGCAACCCCGCCGCCGACGTGGAGGGCGCGGACGCCTGCCGCAAAATCTGCATTTTGGCTTCATTAGCCTATGGAATGCATGTATATCCGGAAAACGTCTACACCGAGGGAATCACCAAAATCACCCTGGAGGATGTGGCCTATGCGGATAGCTGGGGCGGCGTTATCAAGCTGATCGGCCGGGCCAAAGCGCTGGACGACGGCAAGCTGTTGGTGATGGTGCACCCCGCTTTTATCTCCAGCGACAGCCAGCTGGCGGGCATCGACGATGTATTTAACGGCATCATGGTCCGGGGCGACGCTACCGGCGACGTGGTGTTTTACGGAAAGGGCGCGGGCAAACTCCCCACCGCCAGCGCCGTGGTGGCGGATGTGATCGACGTGATCAAGGCCACCAAGACCAATCCCACCCTCACCTGGGTGGACACCCATGAAAACGTGGTTGTGGATCATATGCAGACAAGCGTCGCCTTTTATATCCGCTGCGTGGCGGCGGACGGGGCGTTTGCGGAAAAACTCGCGGAGCAGTGCTTCGGTAAGGTGCAGATGCTCTCCCGCCCGGATATGCCCCGGGAGGAGATCGCTTTTGTCACTCCGGAGTTAAGCGAGCAGAAGGTTTATGACTCCATCCAGTACTTAAAAGAAAACAACGTGGATGTGCTGTCGGCCATCCGTGTGTTGGACTATTAAGCGGGGAGCGCGGATGATGATTACTTTGCAGATTCCGGCGACCTCCGCCAACCTGGGAGCGGGCTTTGACTCTCTGGGGCTGGCGCTTAGCATGTATAACCAGGTGGAGATGGAAGAATACGACGGGATATCCATCCAGTCCACGGACGATGTGGCGGTGCCCCAGGATGAAACCAACCTCATCTACACCTCCGCCAAGCGGATTTACGACCTTTGCGGCAAGCCGTTTAAGGGCCTTAAAATCGTGCAGACCAACCGCATCCCCATGACCAGGGGATTAGGCTCCAGCTCCGCCTGTATCATTGCGGGGATTCTGGGCGCCAACCACATGCTGGGAAATCCCTTTACCCCAGACGATCTGGTCAACATGGCGGCCTATATAGAAGGCCATCCGGACAACACCACTCCTGCTTTGATGGGAGGGATCGTCACGGCGGTGTTTGACACCCAGAAGGTATACTGGGTCAAACAGGAGGTGGACAGCCACCTGAAATTCGTGGCGATGATTCCGGATTTTGAGCTGAGCACCGAGCTCGCCCGCAAGCGGCTCCCCGCCCAGGTGAGCCATAAGGACGCGGTGTTTAACCTCTCCCGGGCGGCGCTGTTTTCCGCGTCGCTTTTGTCCGGCAAGTATGAAAACTTAAAGGTGGCTACCTGTGACCGGCTGCATCAGCCCTACCGCAAGGATTTAATCAAGGGCTATGCCGACGTGGTTCAAGCCGCCTACCGGCTGGACGCCTACGGCGTGTATATCAGCGGCGCCGGCCCCACCATCATGGCGATTGTGGATGAAAAAAACACCCTGTTTCCTTTGCAGATCAGGCACCAGCTGGACGCCTTGGGCCTGCAAGGATGGCGGGTGGAGGAAATGCATATCGACAACCAGGGCGCCCGGGTGATGGAATAGTTTATTAAAAAGCAGTACCGCAGAGGGGGCCTCTGCCTTAAAATATCAGCCTTTAAGAAAGGAACGATGAGCAAGTGGGTTTGATTGTGCAGAAATTCGGAGGGACGTCGGTAGCCAATACCGAGCGCCTGTTTCATGTGGCGGATATTGTGACGCGCACCTATGACCAGGGAAATAACGTGGTGGTCGTCGTCTCCGCCCAGGGGGATACCACAGACGATCTGATCGCCAAGGCGGCGGAAGTCAATCCCCATCCTTCCAAGCGGGAGATGGACACCCTTTTGTCCACAGGCGAGCTGATTTCCAGCTCTCTTTTGGCCATGGCCATTGAGGGGAAGGGGTATCCTGTTGTGTCGTTAAGCGGACGGCAGGCAGGGTTTTACACCAACTCCAACCACGGAAACGCCCGTATTCACAAGATTTTTGACGAGCGGCTGAAAAAAGAGCTGGATAAACGCAACATCGTGGTAGTGGCGGGATTCCAGGGCCTTAACAAATACGATGATATCACCACTCTGGGCCGGGGCGGCTCGGATACCAGCGCGGTGGCGCTGGCAGCCACCCTTCATGCGGATCTGTGCCAGATCTACACCGACGTGGACGGGGTGTACACGGCGGATCCGCGCATTGTGAAAAATGCGAAAAAGCTCGATGAGATCACCTATGACGAGATGCTGGAGCTGGCGTCTTTGGGCGCGCAGGTGCTGCATAACCGCTCGGTGGAAATGGCGAAAAAATACAATGTCAAAATGGAAGTTTTGTCCAGCCTGGAGGATAAGCCCGGCACGAAGGTTAAGGAGGTAGTCAAGATGGAGAAAATGTTGATTAAAGGTGTTGCACGGGACAACAATGTTTGCCGGGTATCGGTGATCGGTTTGCCGGATAAGCCGGGTATTGCGTTCCGGATTTTTGCGCTGATGGCGAAAAAGAACATTAACGTGGATATTATCCTGCAGTCCATTGGACGGGAAAACACCAAGGACATCAGCTTCACCTGCCCCTGCGAGCAGATGGACACCGCGCTGGAGGTGCTCAACGGCGAACTGGAGAGCCTGGGCGCCGAAAAGGTAGAGGTAAACGACAACGTTTCCAAAGTGTCCATTGTAGGCGCGGGCATGCAGTCCAATCCCGGCGTGGCGGCCACCATGTTCGAGGCTCTGTTTGACGCGGGCATCAATATCCAGATGATCTCCACCAGTGAGATCAAGATCTCGGTGCTCATCGACCGCAAGGACAGCGAGCGGGCGATGAACGTCATCCACGACGCCTTTGAAGTGTAATTAACGGAGTATAAAAAACTTTCCCGGCCATTTAATAGTAAAGCGACCAAAGAAAATTAGACAATATTTTTAAATAAAAATTGTCCAAGCAACTAAAAGGGCTTGTTGTCTGTAAATGGCAGGCGGCAAGCCCTTTCGCTTTGCTTGATACGGCAGATTATTGTGATAGTCCAGATAGTCGTTCATCTCTTGTCTGACGTTACCCCATGGACTGGAACTTTTGCAGGCAGAGCAGTACGCTTTTGAACATCCGCTGGTACTGTTTGTGCTGATATTGCGAACTTTTTGACATAATTAATCCCCCCATTTGTTCGACAGCAGATAATACTGTCTAACAAATGGGGGGATGTTCATTTTAGCAGTTGGCGGGGAGCGCTATAGAAATTTATTCTTCTACTGCATGGGTGAGGACCTGTTCGATGACCACTTCGTAACCGTCCGTGTTGTAATGAAGCCCGTCGCCCGAATCATACTGGGAGTCCATGTCCCCGTCTTCATCTTTTAAAGCGGAGGCCGAATCCAGATAGTAAAGCCCTCGGTCTTCCGCCATCTGAAGCAGCAGCTCATTATAAGCATCGATCTTCTCGTTGGAAACGCCGCCGTCGCTGCGCTCCCAATAGGAGGAGACCGGAAGGATCGACTCCACAATGATCGTAGTGTCCGGGGAGACGTATTCGATCTGATCCAGCAGCGCTTCGTAATCGCTGATAAATTGTTCTTCACTAAGCCAGGCAATGCCGTTGATGCCAAAGTTGATGACAATGCGCTCGGGCTGTAATTCCTCTATCGCTTCGGGGATGGTTTTAAGCCGCCCCGAGCCGGTGTCAATCGCCCGCTGGGTAGTGGCGGAGGAATGGCACATACCGTCCACAGCCACAATGTTGTCCTCATCGATTTCCCCGGTGGCCTTTAACCCATTGGTGCGGGAATCCCCCACAAAAACAGTGTCTGCCAGATAACTGTCTCCGGCGCGGGGAGTAGTGGACAAAAGGGTTACCTGTTCTCCCTCCTGCTGGCCGCCGGTACCGCCCCCAAAGGGAAGGCCGATGTTTTGCGCCACGCCCAGCAAGGGCTCCCGGAATAAAAAGACAAGGCCGCCGCCGACCAAAAGGGTGATGCAAAGAGATAACACAAACGAAAGAGCGCCTGAAGATTCCTTTTTGACTTTCTTTTTCGCTTTCAAATTCGATCATGCCTTTCCAGCCGTCGTAAAAAGTCGCGTTTATTGGCACGCGCATTATTATTTATAGCATATTTTATCGAAAAATGCAATGGAAATTAAAACAAACCGCCCTGCTGAATGTAGGAGTTACAATGATGTGTGACAGAAGGGGAAAAAAGATAGCAAATAGGAAAGACCTGTGTTAAGGTTAAGTTGCTCACACCAAACCGAAAGAAGGTCATCCTATTTGCTATGAATAAGATAA
>CALXBH010000078.1 GCA_944386475.1 uncultured Clostridia bacterium
CCGTAGATGACAAGGAAGATGGTCATCATGTAAAAAAAGTAAAACCCGCTGCACGCGCTTAAAAAAGTGATTATAATCAGCAGATACGGCCGCCCGCCCCGAAGAATTTTGTCAAGGCCGATGAGCAGTAAAGGCAGGTAGATCATGGGGTTTAGGAAAAAGGGATGGCGCACCCCGGCAAACAGCGCATAGCCGCCGAAGATGCAGACAAGCGCTCCCAAAAGGGTGGCAAAATACCCCCTTTCCCGATACAGGCAAAAGGCGCTGAAGCTAAGGCCCGCCAGATAAAAGCGCAGGATCACTAAAACATCGTACAGCACCGGCGTATACTCGCTGGGGACTGCCGCCGACAAAAGCGTCAGCGGGTCGCCCAGCCCGTAATAATTGAGCGTCGTTAGGATATCCGCCCCCATGTTAAGGCTAAAGTCAAACATGGGGACAGTAAAATCCCCTGCGGCGAAGTTTCCGATGATCTCCCGCAGGTAGCTGCCGATATAGGAAAGGGCGGTGTAATGCTGGGCACGTCCGTCAGGCTGCCAGACAAAGGATTTTCCCTCGACCCAGAAGGCGGAAAACACAAAACATGCCGTCAGGGCAAAGATGACGGTGTATCCCAGCACATACAGGGCGTTTTTCTTTGTGCGGGAAGCGTTTTGCCATAAGGCGTCCCACCAGGCAGCCGCCTGTTTGCACCGGCCTACTGCCCGCCTGCCGATTGCCGGAAGATTCATCCTGTCACCTGCCCTTTCCCAATCAGATCAAATAAAACATTAAAAACGTTTTTATGATACCGGATATTCCGTTTGATGTCAACAAAAGGGATCGCGGCAAGGCCTTTTGGCTTTGCCGCGATCCCTTTAAACAACAGCTTTTATATATGCTATCATATCTCGGAAAAATGGGAAACAACCACTTTGTCACAGCAGGCGGGGGAATACCGCCACTCCTCCATACGCCCGCCGGTAACGTAATACCGCAGCGCACCGGGGGAATATTCTTCCTGAAAGGAATCTACAATAATCAGCTTTACCTTCATTTTTTCCGGAATCAGGCTTTTGATGTAAACACTGGCGCTCTGCCCTACCTGGACGTTTTCTTTTAGCTCCGCCAATCCCGCCAGGTTGGGGGTGAGCTCCACAAACACCCCGTAGGTCTCGATGGAGCGGACGATCCCCGCCACCGTCTCACCTGGATGAAAGTTGGCGGCATTTTCCTCCCAGGTGCCCAAAAGCTCCTTGTGGGACAGGCAGACCTTGCCCGAGGACTCTACCGATTTGACCACCACTTTGATATCCTGGCCGATCTGGAAGCGATCCCCCGGGTGGGAGATGCGGGACACCGAGATAGCGTCAATGGGGATCAGCGAGGGGATGCCGCAGCCGATGTCCACAAAGCAGCCAAAAGGTTCAAAGTGGGTGACTTTTGCGTCGATTACATCCCCCGGTTTCAGGGCTTTAATGTATTCCTCCATACACTGCTGCTGGGCGGCCTTGCGGGACAAAAGAACGCAGGGCTTCCCCTCTTTATCCTTGGAAAAGCCGGTCACCTTAAAGCACACCGGTTTGTTGACACGGCTGATGATCGCAATATCCCTGGTCACCCCTTCCCGGATCCCCAGCGCCCCCTCTTCCCGGGGGATCATCCCCCGGATGCAGCCGAAATCCACCAGCAGGTTGTGGTCGCCGTCGCACACCAGCGCCCTGGCCTCCAAAATTTTATCGTTGGCCAGGCTGTCCTGAAGGGTAATCAGGCTTTTGGTGTTCCCGCGGTTTTCCGGGGTATCCATCAGCACCCCCTCTGGGTGAAAGCATGTCATTTAGAGAACCTCCTTTATTTTGCTGTGTAATCCATCTATATGCGCCGGGCAGCCGACGTTATGCTTGACGAATAAAAATTGCCGGCCTTCCATATAAAACAGGCGGATATCCGCCCGAAAATATTTGCCAATTCCTTGATAGTCGTGCTATAATATAATAATTCCAGAGTAGCTATGGTTAATCTATATTTCAGGCGATCTGTTTTTAAAGGGGATCCCCTTTAAAAACAATGGAACAAAAAGGAGTGAACGGCTTTGGATATTCAGGTAGGCGATCTGATTCAGATGAAAAAAAAGCATCCCTGCGGGGAAAATACCTTTGCCGTTTTGCGGGTGGGGATGGATTTTAAAATCCGCTGCGTCAAATGCGGGCGGGAGATCATGGCCCCCCGGCAGAAGATAGAAAAAAGCATCAAAAAAGTCCTGCGGGAGCAGGACGGTCAGTAAACGCAATCCATAATAAAAGGAATAAATGAGGGAACAGTAAAACATGTTTGAAAAATTACAGCTTACCGAACAGCACTACGAGGAGATCGGGGAAAAATTGACCGATCCCGCCGTTATCAGCGACAACAAGCAGTACACAGCCCTGATGAAGGAATACAAAAAGCTCACCCCCGTAGTGGAAAAATACCGGGTGTACGCCGCCGCCCAAAAGGGTATGGAAGAGGCTAAGGAGCTTTTGGACGCCGGCGGGCTTGACAAGGATTTTAAAGAGCTGGCCCAGTCGGAGTATGAGGAAAACAAGGAAAAAACCGAAACGCTGGCGGAGGAGCTTAAAATCCTTTTGCTCCCCACCGACCCCAACGACGACAAAAACGTCATCGTGGAGATCCGGGGCGGCGCCGGCGGCGAGGAAGCCGCTTTGTTTGCCTATACTCTTTACCGGATGTACTCCATGTACGCGGAGTCCAAGGGCTGGAAAACCGAGATCGTCAGCGCCAACGAAACCGAGCTTGGCGGCTTTAAAGAAGTCGTCTTTATGATCGAAGGCGAAGGCGCCTACTCCCGCTTAAAGTTTGAAAGCGGCGTCCACCGGGTGCAAAGGGTGCCGGAGACCGAGACCTCCGGCCGGATCCATACCTCTACGGTGACGGTGGCTGTCCTCCCCGAGGCGGAGGAAGTGGAGTTTGAAATCAATCCCGCCGACTTGCAGATCGATACCTTCCGGGCCAGCGGCGCCGGCGGACAGCACATCAACAAAACCGAGTCCGCCATCCGCATCACCCACCTGCCCACCGGCGTGGTGGTGGAATGCCAGGACGAGCGCAGCCAGTTTAAAAACAAGGACAAAGCGCTAAAAATCCTGCGTTCCAAGCTGTACGAGGAAAAAATGCGGGAGGAAAACGACAAGATCGCCGCCGAGCGTAAATCCCAGGTGGGAACCGGCGACCGGTCGGAGCGCATCCGCACCTACAACTATCCCCAGGGCCGCCTGACCGATCACCGGATCGGCCTGACGCTGTATCATCTGGAGGATAACCTAAACGGCAACCTGGACGAGATCATCGACGCGCTGGTCACGGCCGACCAGGCCGCCAAGCTGGCCGCCGAGGCCTCCGGCGACAACTAATGCAAACGATTTTACAGAAAAGAGCCCTTATCTCATGAAAACCCTGCTTTTACCTGTGACCCCGGAATCCATCAAGAAGGCCGCCCGGCTGATCCGCCAGGGGGAACTGGTGGGAATGCCCACCGAAACCGTTTACGGGCTGGCGGCGGACGCCACTAACGAAACGGCTGTTAAATCCATCTTTGCCGCCAAAGGCCGCCCCCAGGACAATCCCTTGATTGTGCATATCTGCGACCTTGCCATGCTAAACGGTCTGGCCGCCCAAATTCCCGAGGCCGCCAAACGATTGGCTCAGGCATTTTGGCCCGGGCCGTTTACCATGATTTTAAAAAAATCTCCGGCGGTTTTGGATGTGGTTACCGCCGGGATGGATACGGTGGCGATCCGCTTTCCCTCCCATCCGGCGGCACTCGCCCTGATTCGGGAGAGCGGCCGGCCCATCGCCGCCCCTTCTGCCAACCTGTCGGGAAAACCCAGCCCCACCAAGGCGGAGCATGTATATGAAGATTTAAACGGCAAAATCCCCCTGATTTTAGACGGCGGGGAGTGCGCCGTGGGGCTGGAATCCACCGTTGTCACCGTTTCGGAAGACACCGTGCGGGTTTTAAGGCCGGGCGGCGTCACGGTGGACGACCTAAAGCGCGTTGTTCCCCACGTGGAGGTGGACAGCGCGGTGCTCCACCAGCTGGAAGAAGGGCGCAAGGCCGCTTCCCCCGGCATGAAGTATAAGCATTACGCCCCCAAGGCGAAGGTGGTCATTATCGACGGCCCCCTTCCCGCGTTTTATGAATACGCCCTCCGGCACAAGGAAGGGAACACCTACTGCATGGTGTTTGAAGGGGAACAAACAGACGCCCCTCTTCCCTGTTTAACCTACGGCGGCGAGGAGGACGAGGCTTCTCAGGCGCGCAGTTTGTTTGACTGCCTGCGCCGCTTTGACGAACTGGGCGCGGACACGGTGTTTGCCCGCTCCCCCGCCACAGACGGAGTGGGCCTTGCCGTTTACAACCGGCTGCTGCGGGCGGCGGCCTTCCAGGTCGTCACATTATAAATTACCGACTATATCCTGAAATTACCGACTATATCCTGCCTGCGGGCAGACAGAAAGGCTTTGTGTATGATGATGAATCCATCCAGCGTGATTGTTGGGCTCACCGGCCAGACCGGCGCGGGAAAGTCCACCGTCAGCGCCTATTTTGAACAAAACGGCTATGCGGTCATCGACGCGGATCAGATATCCCGGGAGGTGGTACAGCCCGGGATGCCCTGCCTTGACGCGCTTGTCAAGGCGTTTGGTGAAGAGATCTTGCAGGGAGACGGCACCCTGAACCGCAAAAAATTAGCCTCCATCGCTTTTCCCAGCGCGGAAAAATTGCAGCTGTTAAACCAGACCTCTCTTCCGTACATAACCCGGCGGATTCAGGAAAAAATAGAAAACCTAAAGGCAAAAGGCCAAAACTTTATCCTGTTAGACGCCCCCACCCTCTTTGAAGCGGGGGCGGACGCCATGTGCGATTATATTGTCAGTGTAGTGGCCCCCACCGCCCTGCGCCTTACCCGCATCAAAAAGCGGGATCATCTCACCGACGAACAGGCGCTCACACGGATCGCCGCCCAAAACAGCGAGGAATTCTACCGCCGCCGGTCCAGCTATGTGATCGAAAACACCGGCGATCTCTCCGACCTGGCGGAACAGGCGGTGGGCATCGCCCGGGTGATTATATCTGCTGCCAACGGAACCAGGGAAGCTGATGATGACAACTGATGTGGGGGTGTTTTGATTGATAAAGGCCTCCAAAGGGAAGACAGCGCTGCTGCTGTTTTTGCTGCTCATCGTGGCGGTAGGCGGATTTTTCGCCGTCCGCTACGGGATCGAGCTTTATTACCGCAACGCCTATCCCCAAAAATACAGCGATTTTGTGGACAAATACGCCGAGGAATATCAGGTGGACAAAAACCTTGTCTACGCTGTCATCCACACCGAAAGCAACTTTAACCCCCAGGCGGAATCCCATAAGGACGCCCGGGGGCTGATGCAGATTCTGGATGAAACCTATGAGTGGGCCAAATTTCGGATGAAGGACACCCGGGATATCAGTTATGACGACCTGTACGATCCGGAGCTCAATATCCAGTATGGAACCTACATCCTCTCCCTTTTGCTGGAGGAATTTAAAACCCAGGATACGGCGGTGGCCGCCTATCACGCAGGATGGGGGAACGTAAAAAATTGGCTGGCCGACCCGGAAAGGTCCGCAAACGGCGTTGATATCGACTCAATCCCCATCGCCGACACCGACGCTTATGTCAAGAAAGTGGGCCGCACCAAACAGATTTACGATAAGTTGTATGGTAAACCCCAGTAAATAAATTTTTTAAGCAAGCTCGGCCTCCGCTAAAGCGGAGACTGTCCATAAATACGCCGCCTTTGCGGCAGATCCATATAACAACATATAGGAGGTAGTATAGATGAAAAGCGAAGGCTCCAAATTGCAGGATCAGCTCTTTTATTCCCCTAAGCACGCGTGCGAGCTGCTTTCTCCCGAACAGGTCAAAGCGGCGGATGATTTCTGCGTGGATTACATGGCGTTTTTAAACGCCGCGAAAACCGAACGGGAAGCGGTGTCCACCGTGCTCGGACAGATCAAGCAGGCGGGCTATCAGCCCTTTGATCCCAAAAAGACCTATTCCGCCGGCGACCGGGTGTATCTAAACAACCGGGACAAAGCGGTGATCTTGGCGGTTATCGGCTCCCAGCCCATCGAGGAGGGCGTGCGCATCGCCGCGGCCCATATTGATTCCCCCCGGCTGGATTTAAAGCCCAATCCCCTTTATGAAGACAGCCAGATGGCCCTGTTTAAGACCCATTACTACGGCGGCATCAAAAAATACCAGTGGCCCGCCATGCCCCTTTCCCTCCACGGCGTGGTCATTAAGGGGGACGGGGAAAAGGTCACCGTCAACATCGGCGAGGAGCCGGGCGATCCGGTGTTTTGCGTCACCGACCTTCTGCCCCACCTGGCGGGAGACCAGATGAAGCGCACCCTAAACGAAGGGGTTAAAGGGGAAGAGCTCAACATCCTCATCGGCTCCCGTCCCTTTTTGGACGACGACGCCAGCGAAAAGGTCAAGCTTAATATCATGAGCATCCTCCATGAAAAATACGGCATCGTGGAAAAGGATTTCCTGTCGGCGGAGCTGGAGGCTGTTCCCGCCTATCCCGCCCGGGATGTGGGCTTTGACCGCAGCATGATCGGCTCCTACGGACAGGACGACCGGGTGTGCGCCTATACTGCCTTCAAGGCAACCCTCGACTGCAGAAAGGTCCCCAGTAAAACCGTTGTAACCATCCTCACCGACAAGGAGGAAACCGGCAGCGACGGCAACACCGGACTGAACTCCGCTTACCTTAAATACTTTATCGCCGACCTGGCGGCAACCTTCGGCGTAGAGGGACGGACGGTTCTTTCTCATTCCGCCTGCCTGTCGGCAGACGTTAACGCCGCGTTTGACCCCACCTTCCCGGAGGTGAACGAAAAACGCAACGCCGCCTATGTGAACAAAGGCGTTGTGGTTACCAAGTACACCGGCGCCCGGGGCAAATCCGGCACCAGCGACGCCAGCGCCGAGTTTATGGGAAGCGTGCGCCGGATCTTAGAGAAAAACGACGTGATCTGGCAGACCGGCGAGCTTGGAAAGGTGGATCAGGGCGGCGGCGGCACAGTGGCCCAGTATATCGCCAACCTTAATGTGGACGTGGTGGACGTGGGCGTCCCTGTGCTGTCCATGCACTCTCCCTTTGAGGTTGTTTCAAAGCTGGACACCTATATGGCTTACCGGGCCTTTTTAAGCTTCTTTAACGACTAAAACTAAAATAGATTTTAAAAACTATGCCCCCGGCTTTGCTGGGGGCATAGTTTGTCGCTAAAGCTATTTATATGCAAATAAATTATTTAAGTGTGCAGGAAAAGGAAATCATGGAAGATAAAAAATACTTGCTTGATCATATTGATAAAATTCACACCACTGAAATGGGTGTTGATAGAATTAAAAGAAACCTAAAAATCGATGCCACCGATGTGGTTGCATATTGCAAAAGCAAAATTTCGGATAGAAATTGCCATATTTATAAGCAGGGCAAAAATTGGTATTGCGAGATTGACAATATCAAAATTACAATTAACGCTTATTGCTATACCATTATCACTGCGCACATGATGAAGTAAGCTGCATTATCAAACAAAATTTTTCCGTCTAGGCTAAGCGGGAATGTTCTTAAAGCATATAACCCTCCCCAGCGTCCTCCTTTTTTAGACGGACGCCGGGGAGGGTTTTCCATACTCCAAGCGGCGGCTACCCACGCCGGTATAAATATCCGCGCCCCCGTTTGCCGATGCGCTCCACCACCCCCGCCCGGGTAAGGATCAACAGCGCCGTCTGCGCCCGGGAACGGGAACAGCCAGCCCCTTTGGCAAATTCCCCGGAATCAAACTCTGCCGGGAGGCTTTGAGGGACAAACTGCCGGTAATCCTCCGGGGCCGAAAACCGGTATTCACAAAGCAGCGCCTGAGGGATCCGGTCACACCGGGTGGAGCCTTTTTTCTTGTCCCGGCTCCATCCATCCAGATAGCGGTACTCGGTGAGCTCCAAAACCGGCACCGCTACCGTCAGGTTTTCATGAAACAAAAAGGGCCTTATTTTATAAAGCTCGGGGATCACGTCATACATGCTCCCCTTCCGGGGGGATTTGCGTTTTTTGGTGACCTCCCCGCTTTGTTTGTCCACCCAGCACAGCCATTTTAACCCCGCCACCGGATACACCACCGTTACCCGCGCGGCCGGAAGAAACGCCGCCAGTTTGCCCCGCAGCTTGTCAAAATTCCTGGTCTGGATTTCAATGATCCCCTGTTCCCCCACAATATCAGCCACATAGCCGCCGATCTTCACCTCATGGTTTTCCCCATGGGGCTCATAATAGCGCTTTAACACAGCGTGAAGCGTTTTTTCCCCCAGCGTCCCAATACCCCCTGCAGAGGGAGTATTCGCCTTGCACGCCTGGGCAAACAAATACGGATCCAAACAAAACGTCCTTTCTATGGCATCTTACTACAAGCCTTATTGTAACAGATTTCCTGGGATTTTGGAAGATAGACTGCTTCCTTTCAAGAATACACGCCCCAAGAAAACAACATCCCCCGGCGTTTTGCACTTCCATTGTCTTTTGCTCTGCTCCATGATAAGATAAAAAACAGAGGTGAACATGCATGAGCGATAAAATCAATGCAAGCCGGTTTGCCGGTTTTGCAGGACTTTATGAAAACGTCCGCCCCTCCGTGCCGGAAAAGGCATGCCAAATCCTTATGGATTATCTTGGAAAAAAGCCGGAGACTGTTATTGACTTAGGCTGCGGAACAGGGCTGTCCACCATGGTCTGGCAAGACAAAGCAGCCTGTGTCATCGGTGTGGAACCAAGCGGCGATATGCTGTCCGCCGCAAAGGCAAAGCAAACGGATATGGTTTCGTTTATCAAAGCATTTTCGGACAATATCCCCTTGCCGGATCGCACAGCAGATATCATCGTCTGTTCCCAGTCCTTTCACTGGATGGAGCCAACCGCTACACTCGCCGAGATAAACCGCCTGCTAAAGCCGGGCGGAGTGTTTGCCACCATCGACTGCGACTGGCCCCCCGTTTGTGACTGGAAAGCGGAAAAGGCGTACAGCGAATTGATCGCTAAGGTAAACCGCATTGAAAACGAAATTCCATCTATAAAAAGAAGCTTCCAGCGCTGGGATAAAAACAAACACTTGGAAAACATCAAAACCAGCGGCTATTTTCGGTACAGCCGGGAGATCACGCTCTTTCATGAAGAAAAAGGCGATGCCAGCCGGCTGACCGGCATCGCTTTAAGCCAAGGCGGGCTGCAGACCATTTTAAAAACACAGCCCGATCTTATTGAAAAGGACTGGAAGCGATTTATGGATGCCATCACGGCTATCTATCAAAACCGCGAATTTTCCATGGGCTTTTGTTACCGCATGCGGATTGGGATAAAATAGTCCAGCCGTGGTTTATAGGGGATCAAAGAAAAGGGAGCGCTGTCTTAAAAGGCAGCGCTCCCTTTATATATTCCCAAAGTATATGTATCTAGCCCGCGGCATCCCCTATCCGATCATCTGCAAAAAATAGCGGTAGACGGAAAGATCGTCCGTCAGCTCCGGATGAAAGGCGGTCGCCAGCATATTGTCCTGCCGGGCGGCTGCTATGTGGCCGTTTAAGGTAAGCAGCGGCTCCGCTGTCCCCCAGGCCCGCTCCACCCAAGGGGCGCGGATAAACACAAGGGGGATGGGGTCCCCCAAAACAGCGGGAATCGTCTCATTTGCCGTAAAGCTGTCCAGCTGGGAGCCATAGGCGTTTCGCCGCACGGCGATGTCCATAACCCCCAAATGAGGCTGTTCGCCCACCACTTCTTTGGCCAGCAAAATCATCCCCGCACAGGTTCCCCAAACCGGCATTCCCTGCAAAATCCGCTGTCTAAGAGGCTCCATTAATCCGAAGATAGAAAGGAGTTTGGAAATCGTGGTGCTCTCTCCGCCAGGGAGAATCAAGGCGTCCACCCGGTTTAGCGCCTCCGGCGTTTTGACCGGGAGCGCCGTCACCTCCGGAAAGCGCCCCAGCGCCGCCAGATGCTCTTCCACCGAGCCCTGGAAGGACAAGACCCCGATTGTTTTTTTGCCCGTCATCCCTTACCAGCCCCGCTCCGCGTAACGTTCGGTCTCGGGGATCTGGGAAAGCTCAATCCCCTTCATCGCCTCGCCCAAGCCCTCGCTTACCTCTGCCAGAACTTTGGGATCATTGTAAAAAGCGGTGGCCTTGACGATGGCTCTCGCCATCTTCTCCGGGTCGGAGGATTTAAAGATGCCGGAACCCACGAAGATGCCCTCACTGCCAAGCTGCATCATCAGCGCGGCGTCCGCCGGAGTGGCGATGCCGCCTGCGGCAAAGTTGACCACCGGGAGCTTTCCATGCTCCGCCACATAGACCACCAGGTCATAAGGCGCGCCGTTTTCCTTGGCAAAGGTCATCAGCTCTTCCCGGGGCATGTTTTGCAGCTGCCGGATCGCCTCCATCATGGTGCGCATATGCCGGACGGCCTCCACCACGTTGCCGGTGCCCGCTTCCCCTTTGGTGCGGATCATCGCCGCGCCCTCCCCAATGCGCCGGAGGGCTTCGCCCAAATTCCGGGCGCCGCAGACAAAGGGTACCTTGAACGCGAATTTATTCAGATGGAAGCGGTCGTCAGCCGGGGTGAGCACTTCGCTTTCATCGATATAATCCACCTCCAGCGCCTCCAGGATCTGCGCTTCGGCGATGTGGCCGATCCGCGCTTTGGCCATGACAGGGATCGAAACCGCCTGCTTGATCTCCCAGATCATCTTGGGATCGCTCATCCGGGCGACGCCGCCCTGCTTACGGATGTCGGAGGGCACCCGCTCCAGCGCCATGACCGCCACCGCGCCGGCGTTTTCGGCGATTTTGGCCTGCTCCACGTTGGTGACGTCCATAATGACGCCGCCTTTTAACATCTGGGCTAGATTTTTATTCCGCTCATAAACCTGTTTGTCCATATAAAATCCTTCTTTCCTTGTAGGCGTTGCTTTTAAATTCATGATAGTCCCCGTCTTCTGGAATGTAAAGTTACAGGCTCTCGGATAAAACGAAAAGGGGGATTGTATTTTTTGCACAAAAATGTCACATTTTCATCCCTTGAGCATAGGGGTATCGCCATCTTCTTTTCCGCGAAAATTTAAGCAAAAGCAGCCGGATGAAAAAACCTCTAAATTTCCCCCGGTCGCTGGGAGCTTCATTGTGACAATCGTAGAAATCGCAGCAGGGCATTTGCCGAATTTCCCAAACATCCGACCCTTTTCATTATGAATTGACAGAAAGCCCTGGGGACGGTATACTAAAGATAGTCAATAGCAGGAAAATATAGGAGCACCCCTCGGCACGCTCCTTTTTCTTTTGCAGATAAAAAACAAGGGAGGTCGCTTATGAACAATCTGCTTATCGCCCAATCCGGAGGCCCCTCCGTCGCCATTAACGCCACCGTCGGCGGCGCGGTGGAATATGGTTTAATCAGCGGAAAAATCGACCGCATTTTCGGCGCGGTACACGGGATCAAAGGGGTTTTGGAGGATCACCTGATTCCGCTGCACAGCGTTTTATCCTCGCCGGAAAAGATGACGCTTTTGTGCCATACGCCGGCAGCGGCGCTGGGTTCCTGCCGGTATAAGCTGAACGACTACCGCCAGGATGAGACGGATTATGAAACGATCATCCAGGTGTTCCGCCGGCACAATATCCGTTATTTTATCTATATCGGCGGCAACGATTCCATGGACACGGTGCTCAAATTATCCGATTACTGCCGGGAAAAGGGGATTAACGACATCTTTGTCATGGGCGCGCCCAAGACCATTGACAACGACTTAGCCCAGACTGACCACTGTCCCGGCTTTGGCTCCGCCGCCAAATACATCGCCACCACCTTTTCAGAACTGGAGCGGGACCGCGCCGTGTACGACGATAAAAATGTCACGATTGTAGAGGTAATGGGACGGGACGCCGGGTGGCTGACGGCCGCCGCCGCCCTCTCGCGGGGAAACGGCAGCCACGGCCCGGACCTGTTATACCTGTGCGAGCAGCCGCTGGAGCCCTCGGATTTCGTAAAACAGGTTAAACAAAAGCTGTCGGAAACCACCTCTGTCATGGTGGCCGTCAGCGAAGGAATCAAAAACAGCGCGGGCCATTATCTGTCGGAGGAATGTCAAAGCGGCGCCGCCGACAATTTCGGCCATCAGTACATCGCCGGCGCGGGCCGGGTGCTGGAAGGCCTCGTGCGGGATGAGATCGGCTGCAAGGTGCGCGCTATTGAGCTGAACTTGATGCAGCGGTGTTCCTCCCGGATCGCCAGCGCCACCGATTTGTATGAGTCCCGGATGCTGGGGATGAAGGCGTTAAGCCGGGCTTTAGAAGGGGGCAGCGGGGAAATGGCCTGTATCAGGCGCATTGTAAACCTTCCCTATGAGGTGAGCTATGACACGGCGGATATCCGCGACATCGCAAACCACGTCAAAAACGTTCCAGCCTCCTGGATCCTCCCCGACGGGAAGGGCGTCACCCGGGAGATGATCGACTATCTGTACCCCTTGATCCAGGGAGAAGTCCCCCTGTCCTTTGAACACGGGATCCCCGCCCATTTAAAGCTGTTTTAGCGGTAACCGATATTAAAAAATCCGCCGGAGGCTTCTGCCTCCGGCGGATTTTTTAACTGGTCGTGAATCGAGGTTATTTGGTCCCCACTCGCACAAGGCCGGTGATGGGACGGTAATAGGAAGAAGCAATCTGCTCCCGGCGGACTTCCTTCCCGTTTTTATAATACACCTTGTAGGCCACGGCGCGGGAGCCCACCCGGGACTGCCGCTCCACCTCCTGCTTTCCTTTCGGCAGGGTGTTGTCGTTGACATACTGGGTTTCGCCCGGCTGGATGCTCTCGGTCTTCCAGGAGGTCACCCGGATCTCGTCGTAATCTGCGTTTTCCGGGGGCGTGCCGTAAATCTCCACCGTCAGCTTGGTTCCCTGCATATAGGCGGAGATAAAAATCTGATGATCGGTGTTGTTTTGGAATTTAAAGTCCGTATCCGGGTAGTTGACGCTGGCGTCCTGCCCAATGGGCACATAGGTGGACGGCCAGGAGTGGTTGGAGCGGGAAACAATTTTCAAGTCCGCCCGTAAAACCGCCCCGTAAATCGTCGTGGAAGCCTGGCAGATGCCGCCGCCGTAGGCTTCAATCATCTTTCCGCCGGAAATAGCATTGGCTTTCCGATAGCCCAAAGAATCGTTGGTGGTGTTGCCGGTGGTCTCGTTAAAGGAGAAGATCTCTCCCGGCTCCAGCATGGTGCCGTTGGCGGCCGACAGCGCCAGCGCCATATTATGGTTTGCGTTGGCGTTGTTGGTAGAGGTAGTAGAATAGGTGCTCAACAGCCGCACCTGTTTTTCCACCTCTGAAATGGTCTGCTTAAAGGGAACGGTTGTGGTTACTGCCTGGATGGTTCCGGTTTTATCCCCTTTTAACAGCTCGTCCAGTTTGGTCTGCAAATCCTCCTCATCCAGCTTTAAACCATTTTTGCCGTCCGCCATGACGAATTTAATGTCCTTTTGGGGCATAAAGGAGGATACCTTGGGTTCCTGGGCGGCCACGTCTGTTTCTTCCGCAATTTTTTCCACCACCGCTTTGGAGGAAGAAATATCCAGCTCACAGGTGACCTTTAAATCCACGGGGTTTTGCTTTAGATCCTGAATTTTTTGATACCGCTCTTCGTCCGTGCCGGTGCGGCCCAACTGATAGGCCTCTTCCAGCACCTCGTCGGTGTTGTAGGTATAGGTAAAATCATCCTCGGTGAGTTCATGGGTCTTGGAGGGACACTGAACCGAAATGTCCACCTTGTCCCGCAGGCCGGGCAGTACTTCCTCCACCAGAGCTTTTGCTTCCTCCGGCGTTTTGCCGCCCAAGGCCACGCCCTCCACCGAGACGCCTTCGTAATAGGTGTCCACACTGACCGCCTCGCTCACGGCGATGGCATGCTGGCGGGCCGCTTCCTCCGCTTTTTCCCGCTTGTCCTTTTCCACCAGAAACCAGGCGGTTAAAATTCCGGCCAGCGCCACCGCAGCAATCACGATAAAAATAATCAGAAGCTTGCCGGAAGTAATCCCCTTTTTGCTTCCTTTCTGTTTTGTCAATGGAAAATCCCCTTTTTTAAGGACGGTCCTGCCGTCCCATTTGTCAATATCTTTATCATACAATGCCGAATGCAAAAAGTAAAGTTACAGAGAGATGAAAAATAGTTGCGCAAAGACAAATTTTTGTACATCCGGCCGTTTTTTGCCGGGATCAGTGGATTCCGGCGGCGGTATGCCGCTCTTTTGGCCGTTTAAACACACAGGGAATCCGGCAAGCCCTATGGTATACAAAAAGCGGCGGCAGATTGCCTGCCGGTTACAGCCGGGAAGCAGACTGCCGCTATTTTTTCTTTTTGATCGTATAGAAAAGCCTGGCCCCCAAAACCAAAGATAACAAATAGCCCAGTACCCCCAGCCAGGGGATCCCGAAAAGTTTTGGCTGCATGTCGGTGACGCATAAAAGGCTTGCTGCAATAAGCAGCGCCGCAATGACAATCCCCAGCGCTATCCGGTTAACCATCCTGTCGATCTGAGCCAAAGGCTCCTCCGATCCGGTCAGTTCCAGATTCAACTTAGTCTGCCCCTTGATGGTCATCTTCAGGATATCTGAAAGCTGGGCAGGGATATCCAACGCCTTTTTCCCGGAATGGAGCAGGGAGAGCCCGCTTTCTTTAAGCTCCTTTTCCAGGTCCAGCGCATCCATGGTTTTGGCCGACAGATGGGATGCCATAATTTCCACAATGCTCGCCTGGGGGTCCAGGGTGCTTAACACTCCCTGGATGGTGACCACGCCCCGGGCCAGCATAGAGATTCCCGGCGGCATGGAGATATGGTGGTCGTTTGCCAGGGTCAGCACATCCTCCATCATCTTTCCCAGATCCATATCTCCCATCTCCATGCTGCCGTACCGGAGAAGGAAGTCGTCAATATCCCCGTACAGTCCCGGATGGTTGATCTTTCCCTGATGCTCCCCGATGGAGAGCAGGACGGTTTTCAGCTCGTCCACATTGCCGGTGACCACCGCGATAATGCCCCGCTTTAGCAGATCCTGATCCCGTTTGGTCAGCCGGCCCATCATCCCCAAGTCGATCCAGATAATCTTCCCGTCCCGGATGCGGATGTTCCCCGGATGGGGATCCGCGTGGAAGAAGGCATGATCGACAATCTGGCAGACGTAGTTTTCCGCCAGCTTCCGCCCGATTTCCTCCCGGTCATAGCCCGCCTGCTCCAAAGCCTTAACATCATCCACCTGAATGCCGCCGATGTATTCCATCACCAGGATTTTCTCGGTGGTGTAATCGTGATAGATCTTGGGGCAGCCGATGTACACATATTCCTGATTGTTGCGGGTAAACTCCTCCGCGTTGTCCGCTTCCTTGCGAAAATCCATCTCCTGCTGGGCCACCGCCCACATCTCGTCCAACACCATGTTAAAATCCACGGTATTGGACAGGCTGGGGGCTAGCTTTAAGATCTTGGTCGCCCGGTGAAGCAGGGTGACGTCCAGCTCCATCACCTCCCGGATGTGGGGGCGCTGGATCTTGACCACCACCTCCCGGCCCATGGGCAAAACCGCCCGGTGCACCTGGGCGATGGAGGCCGAACCCAGAGGCTCCCGCTCAAAGGAGGAAAACAGTTCTTCCGAGGGCTTTCCATATTCCTCCAAAATGGCCTGGGCCACCTCTTCATAAGACATGGGCCTTACCTCGGTGCGCAGCTTCATCAGCTCATCGCAGTAAGCTTTGGGCAGGATATCCTGACGCATGGACAGAATCTGCCCGAACTTTACAAAGGTGGGGCCCATGTCCTCCAGGATATGCCGCAGTTTTTCCGGCGTCAGCCCTTTGACGATATCGTGGCGGATTAAAACCTTTAAAATCTCCCGCAGCCGCTGCCGCGCCCGCTTTTTGGCAGGTTCTTCCGGCTTATTCGGCGGCTGCGCCGCCGTCCTGTTTGCTTCCATCGTCTTTCTCCACTTCCTCAAGCTTTGCCCGGATGGCGGCAAGCTCCTCGGGGCTCATTTTGTCAAGGCTTTTTACCACCGCCTCGGCGGTAACCGGTTTGTCTTTGCCCAGTTCCGCCACCACCTGCTCGCCCTTTTTTTGTAGGTTGTGTTTTAGCTCTTCGTTGAGCACCTTCCCCTTGGAGACCGTGAGCTGTCCTTTTTTGACAAACTCCTCCACCGCTTCTTTGGATTTCTCCGCCGTGAGCGCCACCGCGCCGATCCCCGCCAGCAGCAACGCCTTTACATCGTCGTTTACATTGGAAAACATCGTTATCGCTCCTTTTTATAGCAAGAATACTCCATTTCTATTATATCAAATTCTGGTGTCTATTGACAAAACTTTTTGTCTTATATTGATCTGATAAAAATGATCTCCGCGCCGTCAGGATCCCTTTGTTTGGGGCATAAGGCGTTTTGCCTCTTTAAGCAAGGCCTCACGGTCGTTTGGGCACCGCCCGTCCAAAACGCCGTCTAAAAGCGCCTGCAAGGCCGCTCCCAGCTCCTTCCCCGGGACAAACCCCAGCTGCAAAAGATCCCCGCCCTTCACAGCCAGGTCTCTTAGCTGAAAGCAGGACTCCTTTTGCAAAACCTCTTCCAGACACCGGCGCACCTGTTTTAAGGCCTCCAGCCGCTCCGGGACATAGGCCGGGGCGTGGGCCCTGGTATCTGCTTCTTTCACGGCGATCAGCTGGCGCAGGCCCTCTTCCCCCAGCCGGTTGAGCCAGCGGCGGACGGACTTTTCCTGGGCCCCGATAGGTGTGTCATGTTCCTTTACAAGCGCCCGGATCCTGTCCCGGCTGGCGTTGTCAAACCGAAGCCTTGTCATTACAGCGGCGGCGATCTCCTCGCTGACGGCGGCGTGGCCGTAAAAATGCCCCCGGCCCGATTCATCCTCCAAAAAGCAACGGGGCTTCCCCATATCGTGAAACAGCACGGCCAGCCGCACGATCTTATCCGGCACAGCCGCGCCCACCGCATGCAGGGTATGCTCCCACACATCGTAGCAGTGATAGGGCGTTTTTTGGTCAAACCCCATCATCGGGCGGATCTCCGGCAAAAACACCTGTATTAACCCGGCGTATTCCCGCAAAACCGCCTCCGCATACTGCCCGCAGATAAGCTTTGTAAATTCCACTAAAATCCGCTCTGCCGAAATGCTCTCAAGCAATTGCCGGTTTTGCCGGATCCCATCGGCGGTAACAGGCTCCACCGAAAAGCCGTAGACAGCGGCAAAGCGGACTGCCCGCAGCAGCCGCAGCGCATCTTCTTTAAAGCGGCGGTCCGGCTCCCCCACACAGCGGATGCGTTTTTGACGCAGATCTTCCTGCCCGCCGAAGGAGTCTGCAAGTCCCGTTTTTGGGTGATAGGCCATGGCGTTGATGGTAAAGTCCCTGCGGGCCAAATCCTCCCGCAGGGAGCGGACAAACGCCACCTTTTGGGGGTGGCGGTGATCCTTGTATTCCCCGTCGGTGCGAAAGGTGGTGATCTCAAAAGGCTCCCCGTCCCACACAAGGGTCACCGTCCCGTGCTTTAAGCCGGTATCCGCCACCGGCACATCAGGAAAACAAGCCTTTACCTGCTCCGGCAGAGCACTGGTGCAGATATCCCAGTCTTTGGGGGTAAGCCCCAAAAGACTGTCCCGCACGCAGCCGCCCACCGCATAGGCTTCGTATCCCCCGACGTTAAGTTTCTCTAAAATGGTTCGCACCGCCGGCGGCAGGGAGAGATTAACTGCTGCCTTCATGATCTCACCCATCTGCTTGTGCCGAACCGGCCTCTTGAGAAGACGCCGCCTGGGTCTTTTTCCTTTTCTTTTTCTTCTGGCGGGGAGGACTTACCTCCGGGGGATCGGGGACGAGCTTTTCCTCATCCACCTTTTTTTGCTTCAGCCGCCGGACCACGCCTTCTCTGATTAAGCAGTACAAAACCGAGCTCAGCGGGACAAACAACAGCATTCCCGCTACGCCTAACAGGCTGCCGCCGATGGTCACCGCCACCAGCACCCAGATGCCCGGAAGCCCCACGGATGTTCCCACCACCCGGGGATAAATCAGGTTCCCTTCTAACTGCTGTAAAACGATGATAAACACCACAAACCAGATCGCCTTGATAGGGTCAACCATTAAAATCAGGAACGCTCCCACCGCCGTACCGATAAAAGCACCGAACACAGGGATCAGGGCGGTAAAGCCCACCAGCACCGAAATCATCGCCGCATAAGGCATCCTAAAGATCAGCATTCCCACAAAGCACAGCAGGCCGATGATTATCGCCTCGGTAAACTGGCCGGTGATAAAGTTGGAAAAAATTCGATTGGAAAGCTTGCCGATCTTTAAGGCGTAATCCACCTTATCCTCCGGGAAAGCGGCATAACACAGCCGCCGGAGCTGTCCGGACAGCTTTTCCTTTTGGAACAGAATATAAAAGGAAAACGCGATGCCCAGCACCAGATTAAAGATCCCCGACACCAGAGAGGATGCCGTGTGGATCAGCCCGATAGCGCCGTTTTGCAAAAAGCTCAAGGCCGTGGGGATTATCTGCTCCCAGTTGATCTTGTCGAAATTAAAGGAGTTGATAAAATCGGTGGAGATGTGGAACCGCTCTGCTACCTCGATTAACCATTTGCCCGCCTCATCAAAAAATGCCGGAGCAACCTCCGCTAAGGCAATCACCGTGCGCACCAGTTCCGGCACGATCAAAAAGATTACCAGCCACAAAAGACCTGCCAGCAGTAAAAACGTCAGCAAAACGCAGAGAGGCCGCCTGCATTTTTCCCACACTTTGTTGCTGCGGCGGTTTAAAGGGGCGAACAGCTTGTTTTCAATGAGCTTTAAAGGCACGTTCATGATAAACGCCAGGCATCCCCCAAAAATAAAGGGGGTAATCAGTTTAAAAACACTGCCGGCGACCCCTAACACCGTTCCCAGGTTTTGCAGCCCTAAAAAGAGCACAATCCCAAAAGCGATAATCAGCAATATTTTTTTGATCGTATTCCGGTTAAGATCCATTGATGTTCCGCCGGCTCCTTTCCTGTTTTTTACGGACGTTTTGCCATCCAGTCCAGCGCCCGCTGGATATACAGATCCCAAAAATCCCATTCGTGGCCGCCCGGGCCTTCCTCATAGGTATAGGGAATGCCGGCGTCCGAAAGCCAGGTTCTTAAATTTTCGTTCATGGGATAACATAAAACATCGTCGGTGCCGCAGGCCAGGTACGCCCTGGGCAAAAGGCCTTTCTGAGCGGCCAAGCGGGCGATCTGTCTTAAATCGTCCGGCCCGTTTTCCACCTCAAAGCTTCCGAAAACGTCCTCAAACATCCGCTTTTCCCGATCGGTGGCGGCGTATTTGGCGATCATGGTGATGTCTACCGCCCCGGATAAGGAGGCAAAGGCCGCATACTGTTCCGATTTTTTTAACGCCGCCTTGCAGGCGCCGTATCCGCCCATGGAAAGCCCGGCAATAAACGTATCCTCACGCCGGTCCGAAACGGGAAAGAGGGACTTTGTCCATAGGGGAAGCTCCTCCGTTAAAAAGGTAAAATAATCGAGGCCGTGGGCCATATCGGTGTAATAGCTGTTCTGAGCCGAAGGCATCACCACCGCTATACTGCGCTTTTGAGCATACCGTTCGATGTTCGTCCGTCTCACCCACACCGAATCGTCCTCATACATGCCGTGCAAAAGGTAAAGCACCGGGAATTTTTCCCGCGGGGCATAAAGGGATGCAAGCGGGGTTTCCCCGCTGTGGTCTCTGGAAGGGGAAGGGATAAACACCTGTACATTCACGCAGGTGGACAAAACAGCCGAATAAAAATTACAGCGGCACAAAGACATTATGAACACATCCAAACTTATTTTATTCACTACAAGGAATATCTTCTGCCGTCATCCCATTTTCCGGATGAAGGTGGTCTTATGCTGCATATTCCGGTAAGATATTTTCATTGTACCGGTTTTTTCAGCCGTTTGTCAACCAGATAGGAAATTTGTAAGAAAAAAGTGGGAATTCCCTCATCTATTCATAAAACTTTTAAATTGTTAATGAATTACAGCTTGAATCTTCCCCTTTTTAAGAAGTATCATAAAAATATCTTCAGCGAACAGGAGAATAAAACGATGATTTTAAATTGGCTTCGCCGCTTTATGTACGGAAGATACGGGACCGATCAGCTGGATATCGCCCTGCTGGTACTGTACTGCGTCATTCTGGTTATTGCGCGGATTTTTGGCCTGATAAGTTTAAGCATTCTGGCGTTGGCGGTTGTTGTTTACGCTTTGTTCCGGATGCTGTCCCGCAATATTCCGGCGCGCTCCAAGGAAAACCAGAAGTTTTTAAGCATCTGGTATAAAATAAAAGGCTGGTTTACAAAAAGAAAGTACCGGCTAAACGACCGCAAAACCCACCGGTATTATCATTGCCCCAGCTGCAAGCAAACCCTTCGCGTTCCCAAGGGAAAAGGCAAAATTGAGATCACCTGCCCCCACTGCCAGCGGCATTTTATCAAGAAAACCTAAAGCTTCTTGCATATTTTTCCGCTTTTCAAGCCATACTAACGGCAGAAAGGCGGGATAACCATGGATAAAAAAATGAATTTTGACCCGGAAACCCAGGCGTATTTTGACTCCCTTCCCAAGATGGTACAGGAGAACATCATGATGACCTCCCCGGACATCAGCTGCAAGGAAGATTTAGTCCGCTGTGTGGAAAACCTGACAAATAAGCAGCAGTAAAAATTCCTCCGGCTATAAAACAGCACCCCATTTAGACAGTATAATTACTGTCTAAATGGGGTGCTGTTTTACTATTATTGCGGCCAACGGCCAAAAAGAATGCCAAACAAGCGATACACACCGGAATGCAAGCAAAATGGCTGTAAAGCAGATAGCAGGGCTTTTATGGTCATCATCTCAGCTTAACAGCACCCGGTCGTTGTCAAACTCCCGGTTGCTCTTTTGCCGGAACAGCTCCAGCACGTCTTCCACCGTCATGCTGCCCCGCTGTTCACCCTGAAGATCCAAGATGATCTTCCCCTGCTCCATCATCAAGGTGCGGTTGCCGCAGTCCAATGCGGAGGCGATGTTGTGGGTAATCATCAAGGTGGTGATCGTATTCTCTCTCACGATCTGCTTGGTTAATTCCAGCACCTTTTCCGCTGTGGCAGGGTCCAGCGCAGCGGTGTGCTCGTCTAACAACAAAAGCTTCGGAGTGGTCATCGTCGCCATTAACAGGGTGATCGCCTGGCGCTGGCCCCCGGAAAGAAGCCCCACCTTGGTTTTCATCCGGTTTTCCAGCCCCAGTCCCAAAGATTCCAGCCGGGTGCGGATATAGTCCCGGTCTTTTTTGGAAATGCCGATGCTAAAGGGCTTTTTGGCTGTGCGCATATAAGCCAGCGCCATATTTTCCTCAATGGTCATGTTGGGAGCTGTTCCTTTTAAAGGATCTTGGAACAGGCGGCCGATATACCGGGCGCGCTTATGCTCCTTTTGGAAGGTGATATTCTCCCCATCCAAAAGGATATAGCCTTCGTCTACCAGATAGCTCCCCGCGATGCAGTTTAAAAGGGTGGATTTTCCAGCCCCGTTTCCGCCGATGATGGTGATAAATTCGCCAGGCTCCATCTGCAAGGACACGTTTTCCAGTGCCACCCGCTCGTTAACCGTCTTTTTATTGAAAATCTTGGTGATGTTATTGACCGATAGCATGGTTTGTCCTCCTCTTCTGGGAATGGAGCTTAATCTTGTCAACGATCACCGGATAAGAGATCGCCAAAATAACAAAGACCGCTGTAACCAGCTTCATATACATCACAGGGATCTCCACCTGCAAGGCCAGGGCGTAGATCAGCCGGTAGATGATTGTTCCGATGATCATCGCCGCCAGCATCAGTTTGCTCCAGCCGAACACCACTTCGCCGATCACCAAGGAGGCAAGGGCGATAACCACCATGCCGGTTCCCATGCTGATGTCTGTAAACTGCTGGTATTGGCACAGTACCGCGCCGGACAGCGCCACCAAAGCGTTGGCCACCGCCAGACCGATAAACTTCATAAGATCCGCGTTGATAGAGGAGGAGCGCACCATATCTTCGTTATCGCCGGTGGCGCGCACGGAAAGCCCTAAACGGGTGTGCAAAAACAGCGACACCAGCGCTACACACACTACGCAGATCAGCAGGCAGAACACAAGCTCTCCCCAGCGCCCCAGCGCTTCGTCTATTCCGGTGAAGATGGTCTCCTGATACAGTAAAGACATGTTGGGCCGGTTGCCCATAATCGCCAGGTTGATGGTATAAAGGGCGGTCATCGTCAGGATTCCCGCCAGAATCGGCTGGATCTTCAGCTTTGTCTGCAAAAACGCGGTCACAATGCCCGCCAGTGCTCCCGCCACTGCCGCCAGCAGGATGCCCAGCACCGGGTGCCCTGCCAGCGTCAGCATAATGGAAACCGCGGCGCCGGTGGTAAAGCTTCCGTCCACCGTCAAATCCGCTACGTTTAAGATGCGGTAAGAGATATAAATCCCGATTGTCAGTAGGCCGTAGATAAGGCCCTGCTCCGCCGAGCCAAGAAATAAGTCCATAGTCCGTTCCCTTCCCCAAAAGTCATATTACTGGACGACCTGCGCGTTTTCCAAAATGCTCTCCGGAACCGTCACGCCAATTTTTTCCGCAGTGGTCTGGTTGATAACCGTCTGGAAGTCAGACAAAGTCTGCACCGGCATATCCGAGACGCTGGCGCCTTCAAAGATCTCCTTCGCCATCTCCGCCGTCTTTTCTCCCAGCTCGGTGTAGTTGATGCCCACGGTGGCAAAACCGCCGTCATTTACCATGGAATCCGCCCCTACATACACCGGGGTTTTGGTGTCCATTCCCACTTTCGCCAGGGTGTTCATCGCGGAGGCCACCTGGTTGTCAATGGGCGTAAAGATTGCATCGGCTTTGGAGGCTAAGGTCTGGGCCGCCTGCTGAAGCTCGCCCACATTGGTGATGCCGCTTTCGGTTACTTCGATCCCTTTTTGTCCGGCATACTCCTTCGCTTCGCTGATAACGCTTAGGGAGTTTGCCTCGTTGGTGCTGTACAAAAGGCCGATGGTTTTGATATCCGGGGTCAGCTGCAGCGCCAGATCAATGATCTGATCCACCGGGATTTTATCAGAGGTGCCTGTTACATTGCGACCGGGTTTTTCCAGGCTTTCCACCAGTTTGGCGGAAACCGGGTCGGTGACCGCGGAAAACAAAACCGGGATATCCGTATCGGCCGCCGCGGCCGCGGCCGCTTCTGCCGCCGGGGTGGCGATGGCGATAATCAAATCCTTGTCATCCGAGACGAATTTCTGACAGATCGAGTTTAAGTTGATCTGGTCATTCTGGCCGTTTTTATAGTCGATGACGATGTTGTCGCCGTCTTTGTATCCCAGCTCCGCCAGATGATTCACCAAAGCCTCCCGGATGGTGTTTAAGGAAGGATGGTCGTTATACTGAATAATGCCCACCTGCAGCTGCTCGTGATTGGCCGTGGAGCCGGAAGCGTTATCCCCTTCCGCCGGTGTGCTTCCTCCATTTCCTGTTTCGGACTGGGTACAGCCCGCTAAAATCCCTAGAGACATTACAACTGCCAGTATGGTTGCCAATACCTTTTTCATCGTCATACTCTCCTTTACCTGTACCGCCGGACAAAACTGCCGGCCGCTGCTTGTGCGCCTTTTAAAGGCTTTCTGGTTCTGTTTTGACTGGATTTTTTTAATTCCGGCAGACATAGCGGCAGCGGTTTTTAAAGCAAATAAAAAACATCTGTCCTTATGCAAGGACAGATGTTTTGATCTGCGGTACCACCTTGATTGACGCTTTACACGCCCGCCTTAAAGAGAATGCCAACACATTCCTATCCCGTAACGTGGGCATAAACGTCGCGTAATACTCAGCCAAAGGCCTTTGAACGCGCCCTCCGAGGGCCATTTGTCCAGTCCGCTTTCTGCCGGGGTTCCAGCCTGTGCCCTGGCTCTCTGTAAAGCGCGCTTCTGGTTTTACTTCCTCATCAACGGTTTGATTCTGTTATTACTTATTAAAACACCTTTTTTCTGTTTTGTCAACTGGCAGTTTGAACCGGCCCGGCCTTTTAGGATGTAGGTTTGTCAATGAAGTGTTACACATGAGAGAAACTAGATAAAACATGTTTAGGAGACCGCCAGTTAAGAGGCCGCATAGGGAAATGGTTGTAAGCCCGTTCGCGAACAGCAAGTTGCTTTTT
>CALXBH010000079.1 GCA_944386475.1 uncultured Clostridia bacterium
TGGAATGTGGTAGCCCAATTACCGCGGCAATGTTTCCGGGACGGCAAAACTGACGGCTGCGGAAGACGGCGCCTATCCAATCGAAAGTTCTTTCTTTGAAAAAAAAAAAAAAACCGAGACGGCAGGCACAAGCGTTATTACCGTAAAACCGGCGGAAAACGGCAGCTATTATCTGACTTCCATGACGTAAGCCGTCATTTTAAAACAGCTGGGCTTGTTTTTAAAAAGGATTTTGACCTGAGCACAACCAATAAGGAGGCGTCCCTATGGCAACCAAAGAACAGCTTGAAGAGGTGCTGAAAGCGCTGCTTCCGCTGCTGGAGCAGCTGGAACAAATCAACAGCACCTATGGGGATATTTTAAAGGAATACAGGCAGAAGGATGGCATTATAACAGAAGAAGACCGCGCAGACGCCGCCATAAAAATGATTCGTAAATATTCTAATTTATAAGTTGGGGAGTATATATCTATGCCGGAAAAACAGGCCGTTCAGGATTATAAAAAGGAAAAGAAAAGGGTATCCCTTTCTAAAAAATCTCAAAAGCCGAACAAGCGGACTCGGACGGCGATTATTACCGCCGCCATCCTGTTTCTCGTTACATTTTTAATTCAGTTTGCGGCTGACACCCTTCTTCCCGCCCGTTCGGGAGAGTTGACCGGCTGGCGGTTTGCATGGGGCGATTCGGCTGAAGAAATCGAAGGAGATCTTGCCGCTTACAGCCAGGCAACGGAACAAAACCGCATCTCTAAGGAGTTTGGCGCCGATTATGCAAGGCTTCAATACACACTGCCCTCTTTGGAACAGGATGCCCGCCTTGTCATCAAAACAGCGCACAATCCTTTAAAGGTGGAAATCGACGGCGAACAGGTGCTGATAAACGGCTATGGAGAATTTTCCTTTACAGGAAACAGCTACCAAAGCATTCCGCTTAAAGCCGGCGATGAAAAAACGCTGGATATTTACCTTTGCGCACCGCTGGCATTTTCCATCGAAGCGTATATAGAACCCGCTGAGATTTCGGCATGGGAAAGCTTTTCAAGATATATCGGTTTTGGTATTTCGGCGGCCGTTATCCTGTTAGGGGTGGGGCTCTTTGCACTGAGCATCTTTCTCGCCGCTAAAAGCGAGCACATCCGCCGCCTTCTTATGCTGGCGACTACGGTGTTCTTCGGCGGAATCACCGCTTTGTTATACACCTATACCCAGACCACCTCGCTGCTTTCATCCCCCTATTGGTTCGCCGCTTTGCTGCTGTCGGAGCTCATATTAATGATGCTCGCTTACACAACCATACTGACCTGTTATAATAAAGCCTTAAAAAACGCAGCTGTGTGGATTCCGGTATTGATCGTCTGCGCCGTCATTCCGCTGTTTTTAACTGCCTGGGCGATCCGCATAGCAGTTGTCGTCGTGACGGCCGCCCAGCTGTTTATCGCCATCAAGGCAAACGCCGCTTTTTCAAGCGCCACATCCTCTGACGTGCCCTATGTGGGCACCATGCGCGGCATGCTCTTCTATGCTGTCCTGATCGGCATTTATAACACCTGCTGTTTGTTTTTGGGCCTTCACTTCCTTTCCGGATACCTGTTTTCATTTAGCATCACCCTGCTGTGCATGGCCATGTTTGTTGTTTATTGCCGTCAGATGATTTATTTATCTTTAAAAAAATATGAGCGCATTAAGCAGATGTATACCGACAGCGCCTGGATCGAAGATATCACCGGCTTGATAGCTAAGATGTTCCTGCAAAAAGAAGAAAAAACCTTTTTGATTGAGGTCTCCCGGGGGCTTTCCGATATTATTGAGAAAAATTCCGAGATAAATGACGAAGACATTGACGTCTACACCTGTGCAGGCATTTTGGAAGACGGCGGGTTTACCGAAATCTACAACGACGGGCCGGTGGAAAAATGTGATTACCTGTCTATCTACAACCATCTGAACGATCAGCCGCTGAAGCTGTTAATCGGCAATACCTCGGCGGATATGCTCTTCCAGATAGACGAGCACAACGCCATTGTGCATTTTGAAAATATCCTGTGCGGTGTCACCTCGGGGATTGAAAATATTATTAAGACCGCTTATCTGAATCTTTTCTCCGCTTACCAAAACCTGAATCTGAAAAATGATGTTTCCGATATACAGGAAGAGCTGTTTATCAACCTTGCCACAATTATTGAACAAAAATACAAATCCACCAAAAGCCACCTTATTATCGTGTCCGCGCTTTCTTATGAACTCTGTATGGAGCTTGGGATGAGCGAGGAAAAAGCCAAACTGATTTCCCTGGCGGCCATGACTCACGACATTGGTAAAATCGCTGTTCCTGAAAGCGTAATGGAAAAGGATGGCCCCTTAGATAAGGCGGAATTCGATCAAATGAAGCAGCACACCGAAGTGGGCTTTAACATCCTTTCCCTGCAAAAAGGAAAGTTTTTTGAAACCGCCGCCGTCATCGCCCGGCAGCATCACGAAAATTTTGACGGATCGGGCTATATGGGCCTTAAAGGAAGGGAAATCGCCCCGGAGGCGCGCCTGGTGCGGGTTGCCGATGTGGTAGACGCCTTAATGTCAAAACGCAGCTATAAGGATCCATGGACAGCTGAACGAGTCAAACAATATATTGAAGGCGGCAAGGACACCCTGTTTGATCCGGCTGTAGCAGACGCATTTCTCGGCTGTGCAGATGAGCTGTTTGCGCTTCGCGAGCGTATTTTAGAGGATGAAAACCAATGAAAAAATTTAAAGTGAAATTTTTGCTAAAGCCGTATTTTCTCATCCCCCTTTGTCTGTTGCTGCTGATTGCGTTTGCCTTTATCTTCTGGTACTTAACGCCCAAACGTCCGCTTTCGGTGGTCGTTGTTGACAAAACGGTACCCGCCACTGCTGCGGACAGCTATGCTTACTTAGACGATGTGTCCAACAACTACCGCAAGCATGTGGGCTTATACTGGCTGATGGACTATCTGAAGATCGTCAATCCTGATACCGGCGGCTATTACGACCATACCACCGATTATTTTGGCCCGAAGCTGGATGAGAACAACCAAATCACCGAAAGTACTTCTCTGACCCAGCTGGAAAAAGCCCCCGATATTTTATATCTATCGGATACCTACGGCGTGGAAATCTATGACGACCACGGGCTGTCAGCAGAGGAAATGAATACCATTTCCATGTGCCATTCCTCCGGCTCCGTGGTTGTTGGCGAGCAGGATATCCTCACCACCGCCACCAGCGCTGAAGTCCGCAGCGAGCTGGAAGCCCTGTTTGGCATTTCCACCACCGGCTGGGTAGGGCGGTACATATACGATTTGCAGGATTTAACCGATGTCCCCTACTGGGCGCCCGATATGTGGCGGGCCAAGTACGGGCAGGAGTGGAACTGCTCCGGCCCCGGCATCCTGCTGGTGTCTGCCGACGGCGACATCCTGGTGCTGGAGGAAAAAACGGATTTTGAAAGCAAAAACCTTTTGAATATCTCTATAACCGAAGAATACAAAGAGGAATTCGGCAACCATTCCGTAAATTACTACAACTGGTTTGAACTGATTGAAGCGGACAGCGCCACCGAAGTGATCGCCACCTATTCCTTTAACGTCAACTCTACCGGCGCAGAGGAGTTAGCGGCGGTTTCCGACACCACCACCTTCGCTGCCGTCACCCGGCTGCGGGAAGAGGACGGCGGCTGCGCCTACTACTTCGCCGGGGACTTTAACGACTACCCCACCAACCGGCAGATTTCGAACTTTTTGTTTGCCGATACCTTTTTCCGCCTGCTCTCCTTTAACAGGGACGGCGATATCACCAACTTTTACTGGCACTTTTACGAACCGATGATGAAAAAAATCTTCAAGGATATCCTGAAAGACCCGGTTTCCCAGGATACCTATGAGGAAAAGCAGATATCCCGCGTAAATGAGAACGGCTTTCAGGTTCTAGTGGACAATGAGTGGCAGGATTTTGCCATAAAAGGCTTTAACCTAAACGGCGAGGCCCCTGGCAGTGAGCAGTACAGTTATTCCAGAGACTATTCCTACTATGCTTCGCTGATACAGTCCCTGGGGGATATGGGCGGCAACTGCGTGCGGACATACGACCTTTTGCCCCCTGAGTTTTACCGCGCTCTTTGCGAATACAATGACAGCGCCCAAAGCCCTATTTATTTACTCCAGGGCATTATGACGCCGCCCACCATCAGCGCGGCGGACAGCTTTAATAACCTGGACAGCATCAAAAATAACATCGACGCGGCGCTGTCCGCCGTGCATGGCGAGGGTACGGTGGCCGGAAACGGCACCCGGGAGGAGGCCTCCTATTCCTACAACGCCGCGCCCTATGTGATCGCCTATATCATCAACCCACGGCTGGACGGCGCGGCCTCCGACGCCATTTTAAGCGGCGAGCACCAAAGCGACAGCTATTCCGGAAAATATATCAGCGCCTCCGAAAACGGCGTAGAGGCCCTGGCCGCCCAGCTGTGCGACTACACCCTTGACCGGATGCAGTCGTCCTACGGCTGTATGCAGCCTGTCAGCGTATCCTCCGGCGCCCAGCGGCTTGAAGGCGCTTCCTGGCTCGCTCCGGAGCAAAAGACCTACAACCTCTCCCAGCTGGAAGCGTCCGAAGCGGCAAACGGTTTATATTTCACCTCCTATTCCCTGGGTTCGGACGATGAAGCCTTATTAAACAACGAAAGCGCCTTCTCCGGCGCATACAGCGACAACACCGGCGCATTCGGCTGGGGCGGTTATATCAGCGAGGCAAAATCGCTGCTCGCCGGTCCGGTGCTTATCGACCGGGCGGGCCTCTCCACAAACTCCAACATGTTCGAGCAGGAAAGCTCCGTCAACGGCCTGAGCGAAACCGAGCAGGGTGATGGAATCGTGCGTATGCTGCGCGCAGCGGAAGACACCGGCTATATCGGGATGCTGATCGCCGACTTAAATGACAACTGGAGCGCTTCCTCTGAGGAAGCAAGGGAATACACCCTTCCCCTTTCCAACAACGGCCTGTGGCACAATCCTGCCGACCGGGCGGAAACCACCGGCGTTGTGGCGGTCGAGTCCTCCGCGCCGGGCGAAATCGCCATGCAGCTTAACGACAATAGCGAAAACAGCCTGATGCAGCAGATGCAGCTTTCCTATAACGAAACCTATGTGTATATCACCCTGCTGCTCCGGTCGGACATCGACTACGATACCAATGAAATGATTATCGGGCTTGATACCTATCAGCGCAACAACGGCGAATATTATTACGACAAAGACTATTACGCCAACAGCCAGTCCGGCATGGAGTATATCATTAAATTTGAAAGCGCAACTTCGGCGTCGCTGTATGTGGCGAGAAGCTATAACCGCAACGCTGGAAACTACGAATCCGCGGAAAGCTACACGGCGGATTATGATCTGGTATCGGTGCTCAATTACGGCAACTTCACCTCTTCCAACACCCACTTTTACCGGGCCGGCGTTACCGTGAATATCCGGATCCCCTGGGCCATGCTCAACTTTGCCGATCCCTCCGGCGCCCTTGTCATCAGCGGGCAAAATGACGGCACCCTTCGCACAACCGCCACCGACGGCATGATTTTTTCTCTGCTGATCGGCAACAAGGAGGACATGGATACCGCGTATATCTTCCCGGAATCCAAAACCTCTGCGGGCTACAAACGTCTGGAACTGGATGGATGGGCTGAGGAGGAAGTAACCTACTCGCTGCGGGAAAAGGAAAGCTGCACCATTATTCGCCGGTATTTTACGGAATCCAGTCAATAGCATCGGCTTACCCAATCGTAAAAATCCCCTTGAACGGAGGTGTTTAAAACGGCGGAATTCTCCTATGAAATCCTGGCAGCCATCCTGCTGATCGGCTTTTTGATCCTGTTGTGCGCAGAGTATATCTGGCTGTATATCCTCTCCAAAAAAAACGAGGAAACCATTCTTCAAAAACGGGAGATCAATGCGCATATCCACTATGCCATGGAAGCCTTTATGTATTCCCCTACTCAGTCCTCCAGAGAAACAGAGCTTGAATCCCTGCTGCAGTACATTGGCGACGACCCCGAAAAAAAAGATGAAGCCGCTGTTCAGTTTGTTCAGCTTATGCAGCGCTCGGAAGACATCCCGCCTGAAAAGCTGGAAGCCCTTGACCGTCTGTACGAACAGCTTGATCCCATCGCGTTTTATGCGGAAAGACTGGAAAAGGGAAACCGCTATGAAAAAAGCTACGCCGCGCGCAAGCTGGCGGATTTTATGGCAACCGATCAAATCGAAAATATCCGCAGCCTGCTCGACGATAAAAACGCGGATCTTGTCTACAATGCCGCCATGGCCCTTTCAGAGCTTGCGGACGCCGATTCGGTGGTAACGTTCGCCAAAAAGTGCGAGAAAAACCGCAACTATTCTCACCGTGTGCTGTTGGAGCTGTTTCAGGCCTACAGCGGCGACCGGGCGGAGCTTGTGCGGCGCTTGTACGAAAATTGCAACGACTATATCAAAGCGACCGCTGTCAAGGCGTATACCCCGGATTGCCTCGAAGAACTGGCGCCCTTATATATAGAGGGCCTGTCAAGCAAGGACACCAATCTAAAAATCGCCTGCGTCAAGGCCCTGGCGCAGTTTGGCAAGCCGGAATACGAGCAAAAAATGGCGATCGCCCTAAACGACAAAAACTGGATCATCCGCTTGGCGGCGGTTTCCGGCCTTGAAAAAATCGGCACTGAAACCGCGCTGGAGTCCCTGGTAAGCGCGACTCAGGACGAAGAGTGGTGGGTGCGCAACGCGGCGGCAAAAGCGATTGTGAATATTGATTTTAACCTGGTGTATGTAGAAAAGGTTTTAAGCGGCTACGACAAATACGCCGCGGACGCTGTGAAAAACGCGCTCTACAAGCAGATAAAGATGAACGGAGGTGCTTTGAGATGAATATATTGAATATTCTGCGCGCCTTTATCCGTTTCTTTAACTACTTTTGTATGGCCTATACCCTTTTGCTGAGCGTTATATACCTGATCCAGCTGCTGGTGGCGCTGAAGCGGGTGCGCGGCCAGGAAAAGCGGAAAATTTCTGAGGATTATATGCGGTACGCGGATTCCCAGAATCTTTTGCCCATCTCGCTGATCGTTCCCGCCCACAATGAGCAGGAAAACATCGTTCAGAATATCAAAGACCTATTAAACCTTGACTATCCGCAGTTTGAGGTGATCGTGGTAAACGACGGTTCCACCGACGATACCCACCGCCGCATTATGGAAGCTTTTGAGATGTATCCCATCGAGGGCGCGGTCAAGGTGAAAATCCCCACCGAGGAAATTCACAATATCTATTATAACACCGACTATCCCAATCTTTATTATATTGATAAAGAAGGCGGCGGAAAATCCGACGCCCTAAACGCCGGTATCAACCTATCCCAGTATCCCCTCTTCGCCTGCCTGGACGCGGACTCCCGCATTGAGCGGGACGCGCTTTTGATCCTCGGCAACGAGTTTTTAAAGGACACCACCACCGTGGTGGCGGGTGGGTTTGTCCGCATCGCCAACGGCTCGGTGATTGAAAACGGTGAGTGGAAGCGCTTTGAGCTCCCCAAACGGATGGTGGAGCGCTTCCAGATCGTGGAATACTTCCGTTCCTTCTTAGCGGGACGGCTTTCCTGGGGTAAAGCGCTTTTGATTGTATCAGGCGCGTTCGGTGTTTTCAACAAACAGGTGGTCATCGACGCGGGCGGCTATAAAACCAACACCATCGGGGAGGATATGGAAATTGTCGTGCGCATCCACCGGTTTATGCGCACCCACAAACGGAAGTACAAGGTAAAATTCTGCCCGGAGGCGGTCTGCTGGACCCAGGGGCCCATGAGCCTGCGGGACCTGCAAAGCCAGCGGCGCCGTTGGCAGATCGGTTTGTTTGACACGTTAAAATCTCATCTGTTGATGACCTTTAATCCGCTGTTTGGATCTGTGGGGATGCTTTCCATCCCCTACAGCTGGCTGTTTGAGTTTTTAGGCGCAGTGGTGGAAACGCTGGGATATTTCATCATCCCCTTTTCCCTGCTGATGGGCGAGCTCAATTTGTATTTCTTTCTCCTTTACTTTTTTCTGGCGGTTATACTGGGCATCATGATCTCGGTCGGCGGCATTATTTTAGAGCAAAACACACGGAAAGGATGCATGTCTTCCCAGCAGGCTATGAAGCTTTCACTGTACGCGATCTTGGAAAACTTCGGATACCGTCAGGCGATCACCCTGTTCCGTTTCGGCGGCATTATCCGCTACCGCAAGCATAAAAGCAGCTGGGGAAATATCAAGCGCAAAGAATTCAATGTTTCAGCTGAGAGGAATACGCAATGAAAAAATGGCTGATTTATGTAGGAAGCACCCTGCTGATCCTGGCGTTTATGGTGCAGATGGGCTGGCTTGAAATCATCGGGATCCACCGGGTCTCTTTTGGAAGCGGCCAGCCCGACGACGTAACGCGGGTCGATACGACGTCCTACAGCGTAGAAGACGGCGTCGCCTACCGGGTAAAGGCGGAGGGAGAATATTTTTACATCTATTCCCCCGAAAGCGGCCAGTGGGAGCAGGTTTTTTGGAAGGGCGTCAACATCGGCGCCGGCGAACCCGGCCTGTTTCCCGGCGAGCTTACCATAAGCTATGAGGATTATTACCGGTGGTTCGGCTATATCTCCGACATGAACTGCAACTGCATCCGCGTATACACCACCATGCGCCCGCAGTTTTATCAGGCGCTGTATGATTTTAACAGTCAGGCCGAAAACCCGCTGTACCTCTTTCACGGGGTGTGGATGGACGAGGACGACATTGCAACCTATTCCGATGTGTATGCCGAAAACGAAAAGATCAAAACCGACTTTATCACAGACGCCCTCAACTGCGTAGACGTCATCATGGGCAACGCCGTTTTGCCGGAACGGGCCGGTTTTGCCTCGGGCACCTATACAGCCGACGTATCCAAGTGGTTTGCCGGATGGATCCTGGGCATCGAAAGCGATGCGAAATTCATCCAAAACACAAACGACTCCAATCCGGATAAGAATACCTATGAGGGCACCTATCTGTACACCTATGGCGCCACGCCTTTTGAGGCGTTCTACTGCGAAGCAGGCGACCGGGTGATTACCTATATGACCGAGGAATACGGCATCCAGTGCCCTGTGGCATTTGCAAACTGGGTCACCACCGACCCGCTCTCCCACCCGGAAGAACCCTACCCGGACGAGGATCTTCTCACCTTTAACACCGAAAGCATTAAAAGCCGGGCGGAATATAAGTCCAATCTGTTTGCCTCTTACCACGTGTACCCGTACTATCCCGACTCTATGAACTACCAAAGCGATTACCTTTCCTATACCGATTCGGAGGGCAAGGTGAATACCTATGAGGCTTATTTAAAGGATTTAAAGCAGGTGCACACCATGCCGATCATCATCGCCGAATTCGGCACTCCAACCAGCCGGGGCGTCACCCACAGAAGCGTAATGGGCTATAATCAGGGCGGCGTGGATGAAACCGAGCAGGGCGAAATGCTGGCGGATATGTTCCGCTCGATTCACGACAGCGATTACGCCGGGGCCATTGTTTTCTCCTGGCAGGACGAATGGTTCAAACGCACCTGGAACACCGAAAATTTCGATATCGCGGATTCCCGCCCCTATTGGTCCAACATGCAGACCTCCGAGCAGAACTTTGGAATCCTCGCCTTTGACCCAGGCGAGGAAACCACCGTCTGCGTACTGGATGGAAATTCCGGGGAATGGAATGACGACGAAAAAATCGCGTCGGGAAACTGCGGGGATCTGTACA
Source organism: uncultured Clostridia bacterium (assembly GCA_944386475.1). GTDB lineage: Bacteria > Bacillota > Clostridia > Oscillospirales > Ruminococcaceae > Metaruminococcus. The sequence continues at coordinate 9,829 of CALXBH010000079.1, forward strand.
TGAAAAGCGACGAGCGGTATGTCTATTTTATGGTGGACATAGCGGACGGCTTTGAGTACCGTTTTGATACCGACACCCTGCTTATCCCCATCGACACCATCAGCGGCCAGGGAAACACCAAAATGAACGACAATGGCGCCACCTTTGACCGGGAAGCGGATTTTGTGATCCAAATTAACGGCAAAGACAATTCCCGGATTGTGGTGGACTCCTATTACGATTCTTATTATTTCCTGTACGGTGAGCAGTATCAGATGATCGATACTGTCAGCGACATCACTGTGAAAAACAGCGGCCGTTTTAACCCCATGATGCTCTGCACCGGGTATGAAATGACCATTCCCACCACCAACCAGGTGATCGAGTTTGACAGCTATGAGACAGGAAAGCTCACCTACGGCAACGGCGACCCCTCCGCCGAGGACTACAAGTCCCTTTCGGACTTTATCTACAACGAGCAGGAAGGCACCCTGGAAATCCGCATACCCTGGCAGCTGCTCAATGTGATGGATCCGTCCTCCAAACAGATCATGAGCGATTTTTATACCGAGCAAAGCATCACATCTACTGATTTTGACGGCTTTACGGTTGGCTTAGGCGTTATCGGAGACCAAAGCATATCCCTATCCCTAAACGGCACCTATACCTATGATGGCTGGACAACGCCCACCTATCACGAGCGGCTGAAACCTTCCTACAATATTTTGCAAAAAGCGCTGGAGGAGTTGAACTAGGCTTGTCAAAAAAAACCGTAATCCTCCTGTCGGCAGCGGCCCTTCTCTTTGTGCTGGCGGCCATCGTTGTAAAGATCCTGCTGAATCCGTCTGACGCGCCGCCCTCCCCTTCTGGTTCGTCCTCTTCCTCCGCCGCGCCGGAGATTCCCTCCGATCAGCTCACCGTCCCGGACATTGACAGCGGCGGCGTCACCCTCCATTTTCGTGCGGTGAATCAATACTTTTACAGGAAAAACGAAGACGGATGGGGGGCTGCCTATTTAAAGGGCGTCAACATGGGGCTTACCGAGGCCACCACCGACCTTAATAATCCCAATGTCTCCTATGAGACCTACCGGGAATGGCTGTCCCTGATTGCCGAAATGAACGCCAACACCGTCCGGGTGTTCACCGCCATGCCGCCCCAGTTTTATGCGGCGCTATACGACCACAACGCCGAGGCCTCCTCCCCCCTGGATCTGATACAGGGCATCTGGTTTAACGAAACCTATATGACCGAGGGCGACAACGCCTTTGAGGAGGACGGCCGGACGGTGGAGGCCTTTAAGCGCGCTGTTCGGGAAACCTTGGATATGATACACGGAAACAGCGACTACACCGATTACGGCGAAATTCAAAACGCCGTTTATTCCCACGATGTTTCCCCCTACCTCGCAGGCTATATTTTAGGGCTCGAGTGGGATCCGGGATTTGTGGAGCGGACAAACGCCCAGCTTTCCCGGGCAGGCTATGCCGGCAATTATCTCAAAACTGCCGAGGACGCCACGGCTTTTGAAAGCTTTCTCTGCGAAGTGGGCGACTACCTGATCTCCTATGAGACCGAAACCTATTCCGCCCAAACTCCGGTGGCGTTTTTAAACTGGCAGACCACCGATACCCTGACCCATTCCAACGAGCCCTTTGAAGAGGAGGACATGGTTTCGGTAAACACCGAAGCGATTCTCCCCACCGGTCAATATTACTGCGGGCTGTTTGCCGCGGTGGATGTATACCCCTATTATCCGGAATTTATGAATTACCAGCCCGAATACCTGGAAGCGGATGAGGCAGGCGATGTGAATCCTTATAAAGCTTATCTCAAAGACCTGCGCACCCAGTACAGCGTTCCGGTGATCATCGCGGAGTTTGGCGTACCCACCTCCCGGGGCAGGGCGCACCAATCCGTGATGGGCTATCATCAGGGCGGGCTTACCGAACAGCAGCAGGGAGAGGCTATCGTCAGCATGATGGAGGCCATCGCCGGGGAAGGCTGCGCCGGTTCTCTCATCTTCTCCTGGCAGGACGAATGGTTCAAACAGACCTGGAACACCTACCGGTATTCCCCGGACGATGCCGCCGTGCGCACCCCCAATGTCCAGTCGGCGGAACAAAGCTACGGCTTGCTGGCCATGGAACCGGGGCAAACGGCTGTCTGCCTGGTGGACGGGCTTGATAATGAATGGCAGGATGTATCCCCTGTGGCACAAAACGGCGGAAACTCCGTTTCCGCCCTCTGGAACGAGGGGTATCTGTATCTTAAAATCGAAACCTCCGATTTCGATTTTAACAGCGACACCCTGCTTGTCCCCATACAAATCACCGGAAAAGGCAGCAGCTTTTCGGAAGAATACGATACTACCTTCAGCGGTGCGGCCGATTTTCTGCTGGTGATAAACGGAGAAAACGGCACGCGGCTTTTAACCGATGCTTACGAGGACCTGTTTTATTACACCTATTCTTATGAGAACGGCGTATTTGACCGGGATGAACGCTTGGAACAGCCGGGTAGCGGCCTTTACAACCCCATCCGGCAGTTTCTTTCCAACGAGATCATCCTCCCCCTGACCGGTGAGACGATCGAGCCCCAGTACGTCGAAAGCGGGAAGCTCACCTACGGCATTGCCGATCCGGACAGCCCCGCCTATAATTCCCTGGCGGATTTTTACTGTCAGGAGGGGGTTGTAGAACTGCGCATTCCGTGGTATCTTTTAAATGTAATGAACAGTACGACCGGTGTCTGCCTAAACGATTTTTACGCGGCGGACGGTGTGGATGTAGCGGATATGCCGGGCGTTTCCCTGGGACTTGGCATCCCTGGGGAACAACATATTCCTATGCAGGATATTGGCTATGCCACTAAGGAGCGTTCATCCTTTCACACCCGGCTAAAAAAATCCTACGGGATTGTACAAAACGCCTTGGAAAATTTTATGGAATATTAAAGAGATTTCAGACATATTCCGTTATAGCAGTAGGAGGTACAAGATGAATCAGTTTAAAAAATCTTTTCGGGGATACCGTATCGCCGAGGTGGACGAACGGCTGTATGAGCTGGAATCCCAACTGAAAGCGTCGGAAGCGCGGTGCGAGCTGTTGGAAAAACAGCTTAATGAAAGCAAGCTGTCGGAAAAGCAGCTTAACGAAGCCAGGCAGGAAGCAGACAGGGCGCAGGCACACCTGGAGGACCGCAACGCTGAGATCCGCAAGTTAAAAGACAGCTATGAACAGCTGCGCCTGGAACAAACCGAAAAACAGACGCAGGCGGAGTCTATCGGCCGGGTCTATCTTAAAGCCTTTGAAAGCGGTCGTGAAATCGCCATGGCGCCGGCCCCTCATGTAGAGGAGTTCCTGCAGGACGTAGAAGACGCGGCGGCCAAATCCGGCCTGGAACTGTCCGGCGCAAAACGGGATTTTGCCAACGCCTCGGATAAAATGGCCGCCATTATCGCTGAGATTCACCGCCTGGCGGAATTTCTCAACCACCGCTTTGAGGAGCTTGCCACCGGCGTAGAGAACATGGACAACGTTTATATGCAGTTTGACCGTGTAAAAGACGCTACAAAGGCGGACATCGAACGAATCCGCAGAAACTATGAACAGGTAATAAGCGAATACAAAGACACCCCTTCCTCCTACCCTGCAAAACTAAACCCGGCGGCTAAATATCAGCCTGGTGAAACAGCTTCGGCCTCTGGTAAAGACGATTTTAGCAGCGCGATTCCTGGAAAGCCGCTTTCGCAGGTGGAACAGGAATTCTCCTCCGCTTCGGCCTCTGCTGCAACCATGGTTATTATCGATCCGACTGTATCTGCGAAAGCGGCATCCAAGGATGCTTTTGACAGCCGTTCATCGGTTCCAGAGGCCCCCTTGCTGTCAGATAACGCTCCATCAGACAATGGAACTTCGGGCGATGACAACACGGCTGCTCCCGTCCAGCCCGCAGTAGTTTCCAGCGATGAGGCGGAACAAAAGGGCAAACTTGATGAAAAAAACAGCGCGCCTACAGCGGCGGATACCTCCGCTGATTTTCGCGACGGAAAAAACAGCGATACAGAAGACGCGCCTTCCCAAGTAAACACAGCAGCCGATGCGGATCAGGAACCAAGTAAAGAAAAAATGCGTGGCCAAAATATCCTGAACCTTTTAAACAAATACCAGAAAAAGTAAACGGATTTAAAAAAGCAGTTAACATATGTTTATTTTTGGCTGAATTTACAGTTTGTTCACAATTATACCATTGCATATATTGGAGAAAATTAGTATAATATAGATGAGTGAAAAAGGGCAAACTGTCAGAAATGGCAGGACGCAAAATCATGGGCCTAAGGCTATTGGAAGCGGGGGTGTCGCCGTTTGTCAATAGCTATGGTCGCCAGACTGCTCCTCTATCTAAAAGCAGCTTTAGAGAGGAGTTTTTTTATGAAATTAAAAAGATTGTTGGCCCCGTTATTTGCGGTGATATTCACCGTCGTTTGTATTGTCTCGGTGATTCCTGTTTCTGCACAGGATCTTACCCGGGCAGAGGTTTATATCCGCAACGACGGCAATCCCATCCCCTATGCAGAGGCTGAAAAACCTGCCGATGAATATTTTCTCGTAACCCAAGGGTATCTTAAAACCGCCGAGGAAGTCTATAACCTGCAGGGTGTTGATGATCTTCTGAACAGAAGGCCCGGCGTAGTGACTCCGGAGGGACAGACGGTTGTTTGGTACGAAACTGTCAAAGAAGGAAACACCTGGCGCCTACACGGCGTGTACACCCCGGTTTATAAAGTGGTATATGACGCCAATGCAGACGACGCTGTAGGTACAACTGCCGACAATACAAAATATAATTCATACAGCACGATTTCCATTGCGGAAAATGGTTACACCCGGGAAGGCTATGAATTTACCGGTTGGTCCACAAATCCCGACGGTACCGGCGGAAGGTTTTCTCCGGACAATCAGGTAACTATTTCAGAACTTTTTGCTTTCGCTTCCTCCAACACCATAACCTTGTACGCGGAGTGGAAAAAGATAGACACCCCTGAAGATTCCGGCAACCAAACTACTCTTGGCATCGTAACCCCCAAAAAGATGTCTGTGCGGTTTGAGGACGGCAAAGTTTATAAAAACGGTGATTCCCTCCAAATTGAAGTCGGTAAAACCTATCGTTTCCAGATGTGCTCCAACAACTGGGACAACGACACCTATGACGACGAGGGCAACGGCCTGTGCGGCACCGTTGTATACAGTGTGCGGGTTTCGGACCGGTACGACGAACGCAGCTATGATGAAGCTACCAAGACGTTTGTTCTGCCCAAAGGCGATCCGGTGCTTCGTACCGACGTCAACTCCTGCTTTATGGCTTATCGCTATCACTTCACCAAGGGCGATTACAACAAACAGACCGGCATTGAGCAGGTCGTGAACACCCCTTTGGAAAGCCTGTCGGTCAATCTGCCGCTCGGTTCCACCATTACATCCGACGCATATAAAAACCTCCAGTGGATTGATACAGCCCATGTGTTCATTGAGCGCGGAGAAGATTTGTCTCTGTCCTACACCGACTATTATTGGGAACATTAACATCTGAATTTTTAACAGAAAGCTTCCGCCGGGAGGGTGTTAAAAGCATCCTCCCGGCGGTTTTTATAAGCCACGAAAAAGTATGTTTTTTATTCCTGGTATTGTATAAAGAAAGACAGCAAATCGGCCGTCCAACATTTGTTGAACGGCCGATTCTTGTTGCTTTAAATCCCGGCAGGACAAACGATCATAGGATTTGATCCGGCACATGGGACAGGAACAATGGATTTTCCCTTTTGCTAACCGCCCGGGTTTTCCCCTTGTCCATGCCTCAACATACCTATTTCCGCCAATCCGTTTGAGTATTCCCAGCTTTCGTTTGATGGCACGATTTCTTTGCCATCGATAATACGCACGGTTTCGATTCAACTTCATTCACTCCCTGACAATTCGGGCAGCCTGTAAAAAGCGGCGGGAGCGTGGTCTTTCTACAGGCTGCCTATCTTATCAGGACAAACTTTTTGTACGTGTTTCATTATAATCACACCTCTATATTTTTAGTTTAGCATATTTTTATGAATACCGAAATACCCAAATTTGTTTTTGCCGTTTTATTTAGGGGTGAACTCCTGATTCCTTATAATTAATCCTGTTATTTATTGCCGTGATAACTTGTAAAATAATGCTATAAAATAAGGAATAGAAATTTCGCAGTTTATTTTTTATCGCTAAGTATTTTCACACAACCGGATTTATGATATAATAAATTCGTTGCGTCTAAAGCGGACATTGCTTCCCAAAAGCAAATAGAAAATATTGACAAAAAGAAACGGGGGCTTTTTATGGTGGAAATTCTTTCCATAAAGCTTACGAAAAAGCATATTTTTTGGTTTTTATTTACATTAGTGCTGTTCGGAGGTTTAATCCGGCTGCTGGCGGCCTATAACGAGGTCCATTACTTTGACCTTCCCTACTATTTTACCTGGTCGGAAGAGGTTGTAGACCACGGTATTTTCAGCGCCTATCAAAATTTGTTAGGAATCGGGATTTCTAATAATGAACTTGATTATCCGCCTTTATTCTTGTTTCCGCTGTATATCACCGGATTATTAATGAAAATCCCTGGGGTCAGCGACTTTGCTCCCTATTCCATGCTGGTCATTAAAATGTGGCAGATTCTTTTTGATCTGGCGACCATCATCCTCATCTACTATGTCCTGCGCAGACAGAACAAGCTTCTTGCCCTGGCCGGCGCCGCCATCTGGGCCATTAATCCGGCGATTATCTTTAACTCTTCCTATTGGGGACAAACGGACTCCATGATGATCTTTATGCTCCTGCTATCCTTTTTCACGCTGGAGCAAAAGCGCCCGCTGCTTGCCACCTTCTTTTTCGCACTGGCATGTCTGTTAAAATTCCAGTGCGCCTATTTCTTCCCGGTGTTTTTGCTGTTCTTGCTTTATGACCATAAGCTTCTTACTGTCGCAAAGGCGGCGGGCGTGGGGATCGCCACTGGTGTAATCGTCTTTTTGCCCTTTATGATCTACTCAGGGATCACCCTTCCCTTTGATGTATATCTGGGCGGCCTTGGGAAATGGCCCTATGCATGCCTTTATGCCTTTAACTTCTTCGGCGCGTTAGGGATGAATTATGTAAAAGATTCCACCGAGATCCTCCCCTTTATCAGTGCCAACACCTTTGGCAATATTATAACCATTGTGGCGCTTTTAGTCCTGTTTTTATTTATGATGACCGGCAAAAAACGGTGTCCCTACCTGCTTGGCTTCTTTTTCATGAACACAGTTTTTATGTTTGCCTCCCGGATGCACGACCGGTATCAAATCCCCGTCATCATCTTTATCCTCATTGCAGCTTTCCGCAATAAGAGTATTAAGCTGTTTGTAAGCTTTTTGCTCACTAATACCATGGTATTTTTCAACAATTTCCTTCCTTTTGAAAAGATTCTGGCGGGAGATAACCCACCCCCCTGGGCGGATATGAATACCTTTGTTGTCGTTTTCTCCTGGATAAACCTTATTATCTACTTTGTCACGCTGGCTATTACCATTTCGGTGATCTATGACTTTAAATTCACCGAAACAAAACTGTTCCGTCTAATCTTCCCCAAGGAGGCCTCTCATGCTCAAGTCACTGAACAAACCTCTCTCTCCTAGCCGTTCGCTGGCAGACCGGCCGAAAGAGCGGTACCTGTTTATTTTTGTAGTCGCCTTTGTTACCACCTGTTTGATATTTCTCCCCTTTGTCATCCAGGACAACGGACTGTTCCTGTTTTACGGTGACTACAACGTTCAGCAAATTCCCTTTTACAAACTGGCACACGAAGCGGTCCGTTCCGGGAACATCTGGTGGAACTGGAACACCGACCTGGGCGCTAATTTTATCGGTTCGTACAGCTTTTATCTGCTGGGAAGCCCGTTTTTCTGGCTGACCATCCCCTTCCCCAACAGCTGGGTCCCCTATTTGATGGCGCCGCTGTTCGCTTTAAAGTTTTCCATAGCGGCGGTTACCGGCTATGCGTTTATCCGCCGGTTTGTTAAAAACCCGGACTATGCAGTAATCGGCGGTCTTTTGTACGCTTTTTCCGGCTTTAATGTCTACAATATCTTTTTTAACCATTTTAACGACGTGGTGGCGTTTTTCCCCCTTCTGCTCATCGCGCTGGAGGAATTCGTCGTCAACAACCGCAAAGGCGTTTTCGCTCTGACAGTAGGCTTAATGGCTGTCATCAACTACTTCTTCTTTGCGGGGCAGGTCGTTTTCCTGTTTATTTATTTCTTTGTACGGTGCCTGTCGGACGACTTTACCATCAATCTGAAAAAGTTTCTCTGGCTGGCCTTTGAATCCCTGTTGGGCGTGGCGCTGGCGGCGTTTTTGCTGCTGCCATCCTACCTGGCGATTGCGGGAAATCCCCGCACCGATCAGTTCCTGCTGGGCTGGAACTTCCTTTTGTACGGTAACGTCCAGCGGTATCCCTTGATTTTTGAGAGCTTTTTCCTCCCGCCGGACATCCCCGCCCGGCCAAACTTCTTCCCGGATTCCAACGCCAAATGGTCGTCGGTATCGGCTTTCCTGCCTTTGTTCTCTATGGCGGGCGTGATCGCGTTTTTTAAAGATCACAAAAAGCACTGGATCAAATACCTTTTGATCGTCTGCTGTGTCATGGCGTTTGTTCCCGGGCTTAACAGCATGTTCTACATGTTTAACACGGCGTATTATGCCCGGTGGTTTTACATGCCCATCCTGATTATGGCGCTGGCGACGGTGTATTCCTTAGAAAACCGCCGCAGCAGCATGAAACAGGGGATTTTGATCACCGCCCTTTTCATGGCTTTGTTTGCCGTCATCGGCATTATGCCAAACTATGACAGCAATGGAGACGTTGTTTTCGGAGAACTCGCCCCCTATCCCGAACGGCTGTGGGGCTATATCCTGATCGGCCTTGCCTGTGTATTTGGCACCGCCTTTTTGCTGCGCTTCCTTTGGAAGCACAAGCTGTTCCCCAAAATTGCCGCTCTGGGCGTGTGCGTTATCACCCTGGCCTATTCGATCATGTTCATTGCCACCGGCAAACAGCACTCCTACACATACGCCCAGGTGGTGGACCAAGGCTTATATGGATCGGAGAAAATTGATCTTCCCCAAGAGGAAGGCGAGTGGTACCGCATTGATATCTACGACGGCATGGACAACTACGCCATGTACTGGGGTCTTCCTTCTATTCAGGCGTTCCACAGCGTTGTTCCCGCCTCGGTCACCAGTTTTTACACTTCCATCGGGGTGGAGCGTGGCGTTGCCTCCCGGCCGGAGATTAAGTATGTAGGCCTTAGAGGCCTTACCTCGGTGAAATATCTGTTCTACGATAAAGACGTGGATAACAAGCCCACCCTTCCCGGCTTTGAATACTATGACGAACAAAACGGTTTTGTTATCCTGGAAAACAAATATTTTGTTCCTATGGGGTATACCTATACTAAGTATGTGGATAAAGAACAGTTTGACGATTTCCCCAAGGACAGCCGCGACCGGCTGCTGTTAAACAGCCTTTACCTGACCGACGAGCAGATCGAAAAATACGGGGACCTGCTCACTCAAAGCAGCGATTATGAGCTTCCCTACTCCAACAATTATGACTATCTGTCCGACTGCCAAAACCGGGCGGCGGAAGCTTGTTATTCCTTTGTCACCGACAACAAGGGCTTTACCGCCAAAATCAACCTTTCCCGGGACAACCTGGTGGTATTCAGCGTCCCCTATGACGAGGGATGGACGGCTACTGTGGACGGCCAGCCGGTGGAGATCGAAGAGGTCAACAACGGCTTTATGGCGGTAAAAGTAGACGCCGGAAGCGATAAAGAGATCCGGTTTGAATATACCACCCCCGGACTGTTTATGGGGCTTGCCATCAGCGGCGGTGCTGTCATCATCCTGATCGCTTATCTGGTGCTGATGTGGTATTTAAGCAAGAGAGATCCTGAAAATTACGCCCTGCGCTCCGGCCATCACCGGATCTTTGTGGATAAATTAGACCGGATCGCCGCCGGCGACGCTTATGTGGGCAATATTCTTTCAAGAAGTGATCGGCTCCTTTTAAAAGGCAAAAGACAAGCACAGCAGGCACAAGCTTCGCCGCCTGAACCTGAAACAGAAGAGACTCCGGTTCAAGAACCAAATTCCGGTGAAGCGCCTGGTTCCCCTCCGGATGAGCCTGTTCCTCCCCCGGAAGAAAACTTAGCAAACGGAGATGAGGATTGATGGACACCTTATATCTGGTGGTTCCCTGTTATAACGAGCAGGAGGTTCTTCGCATCACCTGTTCCCGCCTGACCCAAAAGCTGGAGGCGCTGATAAGCGCCGGCCGGGTAGATGAAAACAGCCGGATGCTGTTTGTAGACGACGGCAGCAAAGACGCCACCTGGAGCATCATCACCGAACTGCATCAGGAAAACAAACTGGTGGATGGCCTTAAGCTCTCCCGCAACCGAGGGCATCAAAACGCCCTGCTGGCCGGGCTGATGACCGCCAAGGATCTGTGCGACGTGTGCATTTCCCTGGACGCTGATTTACAGGATGATGTGGACGCTATCGACCGGTTTTTGGACGAGTACCAGAAAAACGGCTGCGGGGTGGTTTACGGCGTGCGTTCCTCCCGGAAGACGGATACCTTTTTTAAGCGCAACTCCGCTCTCGCCTTTTACAAACTGATGAAGTTTTTAGGCGTAGACATCGTCTATAACCACGCGGACTACCGGCTGATGAGCAAAGCGGCGTTAATCGCCCTTTCCCAGTTTGAGGAGGTCAACCTCTTTTTACGGGGAATGGTTCCCTTGGTAGGCTTTAAAAGCGGCGTGGTGGAATATGAACGCCATGAGCGGGCCGCCGGTGAGTCCAAATATCCGTTAAAAAAGATGCTCTCCTTTGCGTTTGACGGCATCACCTCCTTTTCGGTTAAACCGATTCGGATGGTGCTGGCTTTAGGGGCGATCATCTTTGCCGCCAGCATTATTATGCTGATCTATTTTTTGATCGTCAAGCTGCTGGGGCACGCGGTTACCGGCTGGACCTCCACCATGTGCTCCATTTGGATGATCGGCGGCATTCAGCTTTTGTGCCTGGGTGTCATCGGGGAATATATTGGGAAAATCTATAAAGAAGTCAAGCACCGGCCCCGGTATATTATCGAAGCCTTTTTAAGCGACGGCAAAAAAAATCCGGAAAATCCTCAGCAAGGGGTGGACAAGCTGTCCTCGGGGGAGTATAATACAAATAACGACAACCTTTAAATTAGTCCCGTGAGACTAACAAGGCCGTCAGCTGATTGTGTAATCCCCTATCCCGTTTCGGAGTGTATCTGCACCCGAACGGCCTTTTTGCAAGATTTTTTATCGGCTGTACTGTTAGTCATAACGGTACAGCCGTTTTTTATTATCTATATACCAAAGTTTTTGGGCAGATTAATATTGCCCGGAAAACACAGAGCAAAGGAAGTGAAGCGGATGGCGGAAAAAGCGGTTATTATGGACGAAAACGCCGTGAAACGGGCAATCGCCCGGATCAGCTATGAGATTCTGGAGCGCAACAAGGGCACAGAGGGGCTTTGCATTGTCGGTATTTTCTCCCGAGGGGCTGAGCTTGCCAAGCGGATCGCCGGAAAGATCCATGAAGTGGAAGGTGCAGAAATCCCCGTGGGATACTTAGACATCACCGGTTACCGGGACGACATGGCCCCGGACAGCACCTACAGCGATAAGTCCCAGATCCCCTTTGCCATTAACAACCAGCGGGTGGTGCTGGTGGACGATGTAATCTATACCGGCCGCAGCGTGCGGGCGGCCATCGACGCGCTGATGGAAAAAGGCCGTCCCCAAATCATCCAGCTGGCGGTGCTCATCGACCGGGGACACCGGGAGGTTCCTATCCGACCGGATTTTGTGGGAAAAAACCTTCCCACCGCCCGGGATGAAAAGGTAAAGGTGATGGTGCGGGAACGGGACGGCGCGGACAAAGTTGTCATCGAATAAATCGGTTAGCTGCTTGTTTTTAAGGAAAGGAGCGTTGGCATGAGCGAAGTTTTTATCAGAGGCGGCCGGGTGATCGACCCTTCCCAGGGGATGGACCAAACGGCGGATATTTATGTCAAAGACGGTGTAATCGAAAAAATCGCGCCGGATCTTTCGGTATCCTGCGGCAATATTGTGGAGGCTCAGGGGCTGGTGGTTATTCCCGGGCTGGTGGACATGCACGTCCATCTGCGGGACCCGGGGCTTACCTATAAAGAGGATATTTTTACCGGCTGCGACGCGGCGGCGGCGGGCGGCGTTACCTCGGTGGCGTGCATGCCCAACACAAAGCCGGTCACCGATTCTCCCGAAACGCTGGATTATATCCTGACAAAAGCCAAAACCGCCCATGCCAAGGTCTACCCCATCGCCAGCATCACCAAGGGGATGAAGGGCGAGGAACTCAACGACTTTTTCGCCCTTAAAAAGGCCGGGGCGGTGGCCGTCAGCGACGACGGCCGTCCGGTGGAATCCGGCGGCATGATGATGCTGGGACTGGAACACGCTTATAAAGCCGGGCTCCCGGTGATCTCCCACTGCGAGGACCTTTCCATCATCGACGGCGGCATTATTAACTACGGGGAGATCTCCCACCGGCTGAAAGTCCGCGGGATGCATCGGGCGTCGGAGGATTCGGTCACCGCCCGGGAGATCGCTCTGGCCCATGCCACCGGCACGCGGATCCACATCGCCCATGTGAGCACCGAAGGCTCGGTGGCCCTGATCCGGGACGCCAAGGCCCGGGGCGTGATGGTCACCTGCGAGACCTGCCCCCACTACTTTATGCTCACCGAGCAGGAGCTTTTAAAGCGGGACGCCGATTACCGGATGAACCCTCCCCTGCGCACCGAAAAAGACCGGGTTGCCGTGCTGGATGGGATCTTGGACGGCACCATCGACTGCATTGTTACCGACCACGCTCCCCATGCTACGGAAGAAAAAGCGGATTTCCTCACCGCGCCCAACGGCGTGGTGGGGCTGGAAACCTCCCTGGCCGCGTCCATGACCGCTCTGTACCAGACCGGCCTTGTTTCCCTGTCCCGGCTGGTGGAGCTTATGTCCCTTACCCCGGCCAGGATTTTAGGAATCCCCGCGGGCACCTTAAAGCCCGGCGCGGCAGCGGACATCGCTATTATAAACCCCGGTCTTATCTGGACGGTGGAGCCGGACAAACTGCACTCCAAGTCCCACAACACCGTCTTTAAAGGGATGGAGTTCACCGGAAAAACGGTAGCTACCCTGTTAAACGGGAAAATGGTATACGAATACAAAGGATAACATTTTTAATTAAGGAAGGAAGAACCATCATGTCTTTAGATCGACTGCTTGTAAAAATCGCTGAAACCCAAAACCCCACCGTGGCAGGCCTTGACCCCAAGCTTTCCTACGTCCCCGAATACATCAAAGCGGAGGCCTTTGAAAAGTACGGCGTCAACTTAAAAGGCGCCGCCAAGGCCCTGTACAAATTTAACAAAGGGCTGATCGACGCGCTGTGCGATATTGTCCCGGCCATTAAGCCTCAGTGCGCTTATTACGAGATGTACGGCTATCAGGGTGTGAAAACCCTGTACAAAACCATGGAGTACGCCCGCAAGAAAGGGATGTTTGTCATCACCGACGGCAAGCGCAACGACATCGGCACCACCATGGAAGCTTATGCCGCCGGTCATCTGGGCACGGTAGCGGTGGAGGACGAGGAGTTTACTCCCTTCGGCGGGGATGCCCTGACCGTCAACGGATACCTGGGCACCGACGGGATCGCCCCCTTGATCGAAATTTGCGACCGGCATGACAAGGGAATTTTTGTGCTGTGCAAAACCTCCAACCCCTCCTCCGGGGAATTGCAGGACCGGCTGATCGACGGAAAGCCCGTTTATGAGATCATGGGCGAGATGTGCGAGCACTGGGGAAAAGACCTCCTCGGCCAGTACGGCTACAGCGGGGTGGGCGCTGTGGTGGGCGCCACTTATCCCGAACAGCTTAAAGAACTGCGGGAAAAACTCCCCCACACCTTCTTTTTGGTGCCGGGTTACGGCGCCCAGGGCGGCGGCGCCAAAGACGTGGCCGGGGCGTTTGATCAAAACGGCCTGGGGGCTATTGTCAACTCCTCCCGGGGAATCATGTGCGCCTATCAAAAAGAGGGCTGCGATGAGCATGACTATGCCCAGGCGGCACGCCGGGAAGCGCTGCGCATGAAGCAGGATATCATGCAGCACGTGGGAACTATCCGCTTATAAGAGAGGGCCCAATCACAAAGTACGCACCAACACACAGGACAAGGAGGCCACTATATGAATCAGATGCAGGGAAAAAAGGCGACGCTTTTGCTCGCTGACGGACAGGAATTTTCCGGCCGCAGCATGGGAAAGGAAGGGTCTGTCATCGGGGAAATCGTTTTCGCCACCGGTATGACCGGTTATCAGGAAACCCTGACCGACCCCAGCTATTACGGGCAAATCGTCACCCAGACCTTCCCCACCGTGGGAAATTACGGGACCAACGATCAGGACTTTGAAAGCAAACGCTGCTATTTAAGCGGCTATATTGTCCGGGAATGGTGCGAAATCCCCTCCAACTTCCGCATGCAGTACACGCTGGATGATTTCTTAAAGCAGCATAACGTCATCGGCCTTTTCGGCATCGACACCCGCCGCCTGACCCGCACCATAAGGGAGCATGGCGTGATGAACGGGATGATCGTGGTGGGCGAGATTAAGGACAAGCAAAAAGCTTTGGAGCAAATCCGCGCCTACCGCATCCAAGACGCCGTTAAAAGCGTATCCGAACCGGAGACCGCCTTTTTTGCCAGTGAAAACAAGCGATTCCACGTGGCGCTGCTGGACTTCGGCGCTAAGTACAACATCCGGCGGGAGCTTGTAAAACGCGGGTGCGATGTGACCGTGCTGCCCTACAGCGCCACAGCAGAGGATGTAAAAGCCCTTTCCCCCGACGGCATCATGCTCTCCAACGGCCCCGGCGACCCGGCGGAAAACACCGGGATCATTCAAAACCTGGGGGAGATTATGAAGCTTAACATCCCCACCTTTGGCATCTGCCTGGGGCATCAGCTGTTAGCCCTGGCCATGGGCGGGAAAACCGAAAAGCTTAAATACGGCCACCGGGGCGCCAACCAGCCGGTAATCGATTTAGAGCTTGACCGCACCTTTGTCACCAGCCAGAATCACGGCTATGCGGTGATCGGCGATTCGATTGACCCCGCCGTAGGAGCGGTCAGCCATAAAAACGCCAACGACGGCACCTGCGAAGGAGTGCGGTACAAAGCCATCCCCGCCTTTACGGTGCAGTTCCACCCCGAGGCATGCGGCGGCCCTACCGACACCGCTTATTTATTCGATGAATTTTTGGACATGATGGAAAAGGAGGGCAAATAACATGCCGCTGCGCGAGGATATCAAAAAAGTACTGGTCATCGGTTCCGGCCCTATCGTCATCGGGCAGGCCGCCGAGTTTGACTATGCCGGCACCCAGGCCTGCCGCGCCTTAAAGCAGGAGGGGCTGGAGGTTGTGCTCATTAACTCCAACCCCGCCACCATCATGACCGACAAGGCCATGGCGGATAAAATCTACATCGAGCCGCTGACGTTAGACGTGGTCAAGCGGATCATCAAGCTGGAAAAGCCGGACAGCGTTTTGTCCACCCTGGGAGGACAAACAGGCCTTACCTTGTCCATGCAGCTGGCCGAGGAGGGCTTTTTGGAGGAACAGGGCGTCAAGCTTTTAGGCGCGGTTCCCGAGACCATCCACAAGGCGGAGGACCGCCAGGCCTTTAAAGACACCATGGAAAAGATCGGCGAGCCCTGTATTCCCTCTAAAGTGGTGGAGGACTTGGAGGACGCCGTCAGCTTCGCCAACGACGTGATCGGCTATCCGGTGATTGTACGTCCCGCCTTTACCCTGGGAGGCACCGGCGGCGGCATTGCAGAAAACGAAGCGCAGCTGCGGGACATCGCTAAAAACGGCCTGCGGCTCTCCCCCATCCATCAGATTCTGGTGGAAAAATGCATCAGCGGCTGGAAGGAAATCGAGTTTGAGGTAATCCGCGACCGAAAGGGCAATGTCATCACCGTCTGCTCCATGGAAAACTTCGATCCCGTAGGCGTGCACACCGGCGACAGCATTGTGGTCGCTCCAGCAGTCACATTAAGCGATAAGGAATACCAGATGCTGCGCACCGCCTCTTTAAACATCATCTCGGAGCTGAAGGTGGAGGGCGGATGCAACTGCCAGTTCGCTTTGCATCCCGAAAGCATGGAATACGCGGTGATCGAGGTTAACCCCCGGGTGAGCCGCTCTTCGGCGCTGGCCTCCAAGGCAACCGGCTATCCCATCGCCAAGGTGGCCACCAAAATCGCCATAGGCTACACCCTGGACGAGATCATCAATCAGGTGACGGGCAAAACCTATGCCTGCTTTGAACCTGCGCTGGATTATCTGGTGGTCAAGTTCCCCAAATGGCCCTTTGACAAGTTTTTCTATGCCAAGCGGACGCTGGGCACCCAGATGAAGGCCACCGGCGAGGTGATGAGCATCGGCACCAGCTTTGAACAGGCGCTGATGAAGGCCGTCCGGGGAATCGAGCTCAAGCTGGACACCCCGAACCTCCCCAAGCTTAAAGACAAAACCGACGAGGAGATTGTGGAGCTGCTGCACCAGGTGGACGACGAGCGGCTGTTCGTGGTTTACGAGGCTATCAAGCGGGGCGTTTCTTTTGAAACGATCCACAACATCACCATGATCGACGAGTGGTTTTTAGGAAAGCTTCAAAACTTAAGCCAGATGGAAGCGCTGCTGCAAAAGGGCCCCTTGACCCAGGAACTTTATAAGCAGGCAAAGGACTTTGGATTCTTAGACTCCACCATCCAGCGGCTGTCCGGGGAGAAGATTGAGCATCCCCTGTTTGCCTCCTATAAAATGGTGGACACCTGTGCCGCCGAGTTTAAAGCGGAAACCCCTTACTTTTACAGTACTTATGACGAGGAAAACGAGGCCAAGGAGTTTATTGAGGAACAGAATTCCGGCAAGAAAAAGGTGATCGTGTTCGGCTCCGGCCCCATCCGGATCGGCCAGGGCATCGAGTTTGACTACTGCTCGGTTCACTGCGTCTGGGCGTTAAAAGAGGAAGGCTACGAGGCGGTGATCTGCAACAACAACCCCGAGACAGTCTCCACCGACTTTGACACCGGCGACCGGCTTTACTTCGATCCTTTGACCAAAGAGGATGTGCGCAGCATCATTGAGACCGAACAGCCCTATGGTGTGGTGGTCCAGTTCGGCGGCCAGACGGCCATCAGCCTGACCAAATATTTGGACGAGCTGGGCGTTCGCATTCTGGGCACCCAGGCGGACAGCGTGGACGCCGCCGAAGACCGGGAGCGTTTTGACGAGATTTTGGAAGAATGCCGTATTCCCCGCCCCGCCGGACACACTGTCTTCACCACCGAGGAAGCCTTAAAAGCGGCAAACGATCTGGGATATCCGGTGCTGCTGCGCCCCTCCTACGTGCTGGGCGGGCAGAACATGGTGATTGCCCATTCCGACGCGGATGTCACCGAGTATATGACGGTTATCACCTCCTCGGAACTGGAAAATCCCGTGCTTATCGATAAATACATGATGGGCATTGAGGTGGAGGTGGACGCTATCTGCGACGGCACCGACTACCTGATCCCCGGTATTATGGAGCATATTGAGCGGGCGGGCATCCATTCGGGAGACTCGATCTCGGTCTATCCCGCTTACAACCTCTCCCCCCGGATCCGGAACACGATTATCGACTACACCGGGCGGCTGGCCAAGGCGCTGAAGGTGGTGGGCCTGATGAACATCCAGTATGTGGTCTACAACGACGAGGTATACGTTATCGAGGTTAACCCCCGTTCCTCCCGGACGGTGCCCTATATCAGCAAGGTCACCGGCGTGCCTATGGTGGACTTAGCTACTAAAATCATGCTGGGCTCTACCCTTAAGGAGCTGGGGTATCAGGGCGGCTTATACCCGGAGCACGATTATGTGGCGGTAAAAGTCCCTGTCTTCTCCTTTGCCAAGCTCCACGACGTGGACACCCAGTTAGGGCCGGAGATGAAATCCACCGGCGAAGTGCTGGGCATCGCCAAGACCTTTGAACAGGCGCTGTTAAAGGGTCTTGTCGCCGCGGGCTACAAAATGAAAAAATCCGGCGGCGTGTTTATCTCGGTGCGCAATTCCGACAAGCAGGAGATCATTCAGGTGGCGGACAAGTTCTCCTCCATGGGATTCACCCTGTACGCTACGGCGGGAACCGCCAACCTGCTCAACAAAAACATGATCGCCTGCAACGTAGTGCGCAAAATCAGCGAAGACCCGGATAACAATGTGCTGACCCTGCTGGAATCCGGCAAGGTGGACTATGTGATCTCCACCTCCGCTAAGGGGCGGCAGCCTGCTAGAGACAGCGTTAAAATCCGCCGGAAGGCGGTGGAACGCTCCATCGTCTGCCTGACGGCCATCGACACCGCCAACGCCATGGCGGACTGCCTGGCGATGGATATCACCATTGACGACATCGACCTGGTGGATATCTCCACCCTGTAAACAAGGAGGGCATCTTATGAGCTACCGGCAAGGCCTTTATCCCCTGCTGAAAAAAGAGAATTTAGCCAAAAACATTTACTCCTTCACCATCCTCTGCCCTCAAATCGCAGAGGAAGCGGTGTGCGGCCAGTTTGTCCATGTAAAAGCCCAGGGCTTTTCCCTGCGGCGGCCGATCTCCCTGTGCGGCATCGACAAGCAAAACGGCACCATCCGCATTGTGTTTGAGATCCGGGGCGAGGGCACCAAAGTGATCGCCGGCCTGCGGGAAGGGGAGCTTGTAGATATCCTGGGGCCGCTGGGCAACGGGTTTACCCTTTTATCCCCGGACAAAAAGGCGATCGTGGTAGGCGGCGGCATCGGTGTTCCTCCCATGCTGCAAACAGCGGCCCACTACGGGGAAAACGCCACGGCCATCATTGGTTTTCGCAGCGCCAACGCGGCAATTTTGGAGCGGGATTTTAAAACACTCGGCTGCGATACCCGGCTTTGCACCGATGACGGCACCATGGGCCAAAAGGGCTTTGTTACCCAGGCTTTGGAAACAAGGCTTAATCAGCCCGCCGACATCATCTACGCCTGCGGCCCCGGCCCCATGCTGAAAGGCGTGGTCGCTTTGGCCAAACAGCACGGCATCAAGTGCGAAGTCTCCCTGGAAGAGCGGATGGGTTGCGGCGTAGGCGCCTGCTTGGTCTGCGCCTGCAAAACCGTTAAGGACGGCCAGGAATATATGAAGCATGTGTGTAAAGACGGGCCGGTCTTTGACAGCGGCGAAGTGGTTTTTGAATAGACGGGAGGAGGAAACAAACATGGCGGACTTATCAGTAACCATTGCGGGAGTACCCTTTAAAAATCCCGTGATCCCCGCGTCGGGAACCTTTGGAAACGGCCGGGAATATGAAAAATTCTACCCCCTGTCCAAGCTGGGCGGCATTTCCGTTAAGGGAATGACCCTCCACGGGCAGCCCGGCAATCCCCCGCCCCGGGTGGCGGAAACCCCGGCGGGGATGCTCAATTCGGTGGGGCTTCAAAATCCCGGCGTTGACCACTTTATTGAGGAAGAACTCCCCAACCTGATGACCAAGGACACGGTGGTTATCGCCAACGTGGCGGGGCACACCCTGGAGGACTGCGCGGAGATTGCCCGCCGGTTGGACTCCACCCCCGTCCACATGCTGGAACTGAATATCTCCTGCCCCAATGTGAAGCAGGGCGGCGCCGCTTTCGGCACCTCCTGTGAAAACGCGGCGGCGGTGACGGCGGCGGTGAGAAAGGCCACCAAAAAGCCGCTGATGGTTAAATTATCCCCCAACGTCACCAGCATTACCGACATCGCCAAGGCGGTGGAAGCCGCCGGAGCGGACGCGGTTTCATTAATCAACACCCTGCTGGGGATGCGCATCGACATTCGCACCCGGCGGCCGATTTTAAAAAATAACGTAGGCGGCCTGTCCGGCCCGGCGGTGTTCCCGGTCGCTCTGCGCATGGTGTGGCAGGTGGCAAACGCCGTCAGCATCCCGGTGGTGGGCATGGGAGGCATCGCCTCCTGGCAGGACGCTGTGGAGATGATGCTGGCAGGTGCTTCCGCCGTCCAGGTGGGCGCCGCTATCTTCAGCGATCCTTACGCCCCTGTCAAGATCATCGACGGATTAAACCAATACCTGGACGAGCAGGGCATTGAACATATTTCAGAGCTCACCGGCGGGGTGCGCCCCTGGTAACACCAAGATAAAGGAGAACGGCAACATGAAAATTATGGCTGTGGATTTAGGGGACGCCCGCACCGGCCTTGCCATCTGCGACCGGACGGAGTTTTTAGCCTCCCCCCTCGGCGTGATCGAAGATTACAGCTTTGGCAATACCATGAAAAAGGTGGCTGCCGCCGCGGAGGAATACGGCGCCCAGGAAATTGTGGTGGGACATCCCAAAAACATGGATGGCAGTGAGGGCGAACGGGCGCAGAAATGCGAAAAATTCGCCATGATGCTGCAGCAGATCGTCTCGATCCCGGTCACCCTGTGGGATGAGCGCAGCACCACCGTGATGGCCCACAATTATCTGACCGAGAACAACATCCACGGAAAAAAGCGCAAGGAAATGGTGGACGAGGTCGCCGCCACGATTATTTTGGAGAGCTATTTAAGCTACCGGAAAAATCAAAAGGAAAAGGAACAAAAAAAAGAACAGGAATAAACGGCGAAATCCCCGGCAGTCAATAGACTGCCGGGGATTTCATATCTTCTGCTTCTTTATAAAATATAATCGGTGATACAGTCATACCAGTGCACATAGGTTGTACCGTTGACGGTAAGCCGTTCGTTATGGGGAAGAAGCTCTGTCCACTCCTTTTGATAGCGGTCAATGGCCCAATCGTTGCGGTTAAACCGGCGCCAAAGGACAGTCCGGCCGTTTTGATCTAAAAACTGCTCCGAAACAATACCGCTGTCATAGGTCTCAATGTCCATGACACAGACGGTATCAAAGCGTTTTCCGCCGATCGTCACGGCATAGCGCCCGACGATATCCAGCAGAAAATCCTTGCAGGCACTGGTGACAACGTTTCCCTTTCTTTTGATATCCCCTTTTGGAGAAAGATTTGTCTCGTTTCCGCAGTTATCCTCCCCAAAGCCCCAGTTGGTCATAAAGGCGTCGCCGTCCAAAAAGGTGATATAGTTTTTCACATCCCCATCCTTACGAAAGGTAGCCAGATAACGGCAATGGGTCTCTGTCAGCTGCGCCACAAAACCTCTGTTTATTACTTCATTCGGGGAGGCGCATGACGTTTCCCGGACAGTCAACTCCACCCCTTCTATGCCGTGAACCATCGCTTTCCCGGTGACTTCCATGTCAAAAACGCGGTCACATTTCCGCGAAGGCATGTCATACATCCCCCAGGACAATTTTTCTCCCAGCTTTGGCACCAAAAACCAGCCCATAAGCTCCTCCCACTTGACCGAAAAGGGAGATTGACTAGATTCCTCAATGGTATATGCGGGCAAAAATACCGGCAGCTTTTTCATCTTCTGTTCTCCTTTCACTATATCTATCTGGCAGGGATATTGCTTCTTAAAATGTTCTTTCGCTGTATAAAGGCGGCTTTTTACCGTCCCCAAAGGGATATTCAGACGCTTTGCGATCTCCTTTTGGGGGAGCTCCTTCCAGTAGTACAAGTACAAAATCTGCTTGTCGTGATCCCCCAGCAGGCTGACTGTTTCTCTTACCGTGCAACTCTCCGAGACGCCATACCGGCCGTAAGACCACTCTTTTTCGGTTAACCGGTCAATGGGGATTTCCATCCGCCGCGCCTTTTCCCGGAAATAATCGTTGCATTTATTCCGGGCAATCTCGATAATCCACCCTTTAAAGGCGTCTTTATTTCTCAACTGACTGAATTTTTCAAAAGCCGCCGTATAAACCTCCTGCAAAATATCCTCTGCATCGGCAAGGGAGGAGACACGAAATTTCACAAAGCGTTCCACAAAGCTGCGGTTTTCCTCCAGTAAGTGCTCAAAGCCGTCCACAACATCACCTCCCGTTTTTCTAAGATGAAACCGGTTTCACCTATATAGACGTAAAAATCTCCCCAAAGGTTCACCGGGTTACAATCTTTTGGAGACAAAAAACGGCAGCACAGACCGAATTCTGTGCTGCCTTGATCGCTGTTATTTTAAAAACACGGCTTACACCGGATGGACTTTGCTGGCGGTGTCTGCATGTTCGCCGTCAATGCCGTACTTTTTGTTGCGGCGGTTCTCGAAGAACTTAAGGGCCACCTGCCCGAACTGGGCGTAGCTTAACACGTCCTCCTCCTGCTCGGTCCACTCAGCGCACTCTGCGCGGAGCTTGTCAAGCTCAGGCTCCAAAAGATCGGCCGGACGGCAGTCGATCGGCTCTTCGTCCCCGATGATCTGTTTGCGGAACTCGGGATCCACCGGGACGGCAGTCTTGCCGTATTCCCCGCGGATGAGGCCCTTAAACTCCTTGGTGACCATCTTATACCGCTCGCCGGTGATGACGTTGAACACCGCCTGGGTGCCTACGATCTGGGAAGAAGGCGTTACCAGCGGCGGATAACCGCTGTCTTTGCGCACCTTGGGAACTTCTTTCAAAACGTCCTCCAACTTATCTTCCTTCCCCGCCTGTTTCAGCTGGGACACCAGGTTGGAGAGCATACCGCCGGGGACCTGATACAGCAGCGTGTTGGCGTCCACTCCCAGCATTTTGGGATTGAGCAGGCCGCTTTCCAGGTATTTTTCCCGCAGCTTGGCAAAATGGGCGCGCACTACGTCCAATTTATTCAGGTCAAGGCCGGTGTCATACTCGGTTCCCTGTAAAGCCGCCACCATCGACTCGGTGGGCGCGTGGGAGGTTCCCAGCGCCAAGGGAGAGATCGCCGTATCGATCACGTCCACGCCGGCCTCGATCCCCTTTAACAGGCACATGGAAGCCAAACCGGAGGTATAGTGGGTGTGGAGCTGGATGGGGATCTTAACCGCCTCTTTAAGCATCTTGACCAGCTCGTAGGTAGCGGTGGGCGTTAAAAGTCCCGCCATATCCTTGATGCAGATGGAGTCCGCACCGGTGTCCTCCAGCTGTTTGGCGTAGTGGACAAAATACTCGTTGTTGTGCACCGGGCTGGTGGTATAGGAAATCGCGCCCTGCACATGGGCGTTTTCCTTTTTCGCCGCTTTAATGGAGGTCTCTAAGTTGCGGATATCGTTTAGCGCGTCAAAAATCCGCAGGATGTCGATGCCGTTGGCCACCGACTTCTGCACAAAATATTCCACTACATCGTCTGCATAATGCCGGTATCCCAGCATGTTCTGGCCGCGGAACAGCATTTGCAGCTTGGTTTTGGGGCATTCCTTGCGGATGATCCGCAGGCGCTCCCAGGGATCTTCGTCCAAAAAGCGCAGGCAGGCGTCAAAGGTCGCTCCGCCCCAGCACTCCAAAGAATAGTAGCCGACTTCGTCCATCGCGGGCAGGATCGGCCGCATTTCATCCATCGTCATGCGGGTCGCGATCAAAGACTGATGCGCGTCGCGCAGCGCGGTTTCTGTAATCTTCACCTTTGCCATTACAATGTCCTTTCTTCCCGAAGCTTCGTTGATAGCCGCGGGAGTGTGATTTTAAAGGCTTCCCGTGATGCCAAAGCTTATTGCAGGGTCACCAGCAGATCGTCCGAATTGACAGTGTCGCCTTTCCGTACGCTGATAGCCGCCACAGTTCCCGCATGGGGCGCCACAATCTCGTTTTCCATCTTCATCGCTTCCAGAATAACCAGGGTCTGGCCTTCTTCTACCGCATCCCCTACGTTTACATCCACGCTGACAATGCTGCCGGGCATGGGGCATTTTACCTGGGTGCCGCCCACCGGCGCTGCCGGAGCCGGTGCCGCCGCGGGAGCTTCCGTCGGTGCCGCTGCGGGGGCAGGAGCTGCTGCCGGAGCAGGAGCCGCCGCAGGAGCCGGGGCCGCAGCCGCCGGAGCAGGGGCTGCTACAGGAGCCGGGGCCGCTGCAGAAGCGCCAACCTCTTCTACTGTCACGTCATAGCTTTGTCCGTTTACCGATATATGAAACCGTTTCATTTTTTATTCCTCCTTTGATGATGGGGCCTTTACAGCGGCATATTGCCGTGCTTTTTCGGAAGGTTGCTGACCCGTTTGCCGCTTAACATTTCCAGCGCGCTGATAAGCTGTGTCCGGGTGGCGGCAGGGTCGATCACGCCGTCGATCACACCGTCCTGTGCCGCTTGAAACGCAGAAGCTAAGGTGTCCTTATATTCCTCTTTCAGCTCGTTCCGCTTAGCGGCAAGATCGCTGGCGCCCGCCAGCTTGTCATGCCACAAAAACTCCACAGCCGTTTCCGGTTTTAAGGGAGAAATCACAGCGCCCGGCCAAGCCAGCGCCAGATCCGCATTGGCGCCTTTTCCCGCCAGCGCGATATAGGCAGAGCCGATTCCCTCGCCCAAAACAAGGCTCACCTTGGGGCAGGTTGCCTCGGCATAAGCGTGGGCCAGCAGCGCCGTTTCCCGAATGCTGCCCGCCAGCTCCGCCGCCGCGGAAGGAACAAAGCCCTCGGTGTTGACCATCGTAACCACCGGGATGGCATAAGCGTCGCAGGTACGCATAAACCGCGCGAGCTTTACACTGTCCGCCGAGGTCAGCACGCCGTTTGCATAGGCAAAGCCCACTGTGGAGCCCTGCACCCTGGCCAGCGCGGTATACGAAGCGTCCCCAAACTGGGGCTGCAATTCCATCACGCTCTGCTTGTCCGCGATCGCCGTGACCAAAAGCTCCCCAGACGCCTTATCAAGATCCCCATAAGCAGCCGCCAGCGCCGCAGGGCCTTCGCCGTTTTCCTCATATTCACAAACAGGCACCATCGAAAGGTTGTTGGACGGGAGGTATAACAGAAGCTCTTTGACCGCCGCCATCACATCTTCCTCGGTGTCCAGCACCAGATGGGCCACGCCGGATTTGGCGGCGTTTTCCGCCGTCCCTGCGCCGGGGGTGTCGTCGCCGTTTGCTTTGGCGGTAAAGGGAGCCGTCATAAACAGCTGTCCGTCTTTTCCCATCACCACATAATCCGCGCCGCAGGCCAGCATCGCCGAGCAGCCCGCGCACACGCCTAATACCACCGCGATCTGGGGCACGACGCCGGAAAGGCGGTTTTGGCAGGCCAGAAGTTCCCCATACGCGGACAGCGCCTCGTTGCCTTCGTCGATGCGCACGCCGTTGGAATCATACATCGCCACCACCGGGCATCCGGTTTTGGCCGCCATTTCATAGATCTTTTTGATCTTCGAAGCGTGTACCCGGCCTAAAGCGCCCCCAGCCACGCCGCTGTCCTGTGCAAAGGCGTACACCAAATTTCCATCTACATATCCATAGCCGGTCACTACCCCCGACCCGTCTTCGCCTACTTTTGCCAAGCTGTCAAGCTCCACAAAGGTGCCTTCGTCAAACAACAGGGCGAGTCTCTTTTGAACGTCCGCACTGCCGGATGACGCATCTTGCAGCTGGGCAAGCTTTTGCATCCTGCTTTCAGGGCTCATTGTTGTTCCTCCATTCGTTACAGCTGATATCAAAACCCATACAATCTATTATACACTTACGTTAATAAAATAACAAGCGGTATTTATGGATTTTTACAGTTTTTGCACTGCTCTAAAAAATCGCCCATTGAGGGCACGGCCTCATTCTCCTCGGTAATGAACCGATATTGGCGCAAAAGCTCCCGGTCTACCGCTTTTCCAAACTCCGCTTGCTTGGTCCCCTTTTGGGAAAGGCAGGAAAACACCGCCCGGATAAGACCGTCGAACAGCGGGCCGTCGCCCCCGCACTCTACCGCGAGGATCAGGGCTTTTTCCGACACCGTATAAAGGCAAAAGCCCAAAAGCTCCCCTTTCTGCTTTGCCGCAAAGCAGCACAGCTTGTCCGTCGGGGAAACCCCCGTTTTCCCGGCCAAAAGGCGAATCTCGGCGGAATCTGTCATCTGTGCGATCGTCAGCACACTCGGTCATCCTTTCCGTTATTTTCCCTGAGGCTTTTTGACCGCCGCACGGATAGCCTTTAACTCCTCTTTGGTGAGCTCCCGCACCGCGCCGGGCTTTAACATGCCAAGCTTTAAGGGGCCCTCCGCCGTGCGCTTTAAGCGAGCAACCTCCAGGCCTACGGCTTCGCACATCTTGCGCACCTGCCGGTTTCGCCCCTCCCGGATGATGACTTCCATCACCACCCGGCCGGGCTCTTTGGTGAGCACCCGCACCTCGGCGGGCGCGGTTTTCCGCCCGTCGATCACAACGCCTTCCGCCAGCTGCACCGCCTGCTCGTCGGTGACGTCCGGCCGGACGGTCACCCGGTAGGTTTTGGTCACATGGCGGCTGGGGTGCATCAGGTCGTTGGCAAACGCCCCGTCGCTGGTAAACAGCAAAAGCCCCTCGGAGTTTACGTCCAGCCTGCCCACCGGGAACACCCGCACCCCCAGGTCATCGTCCAGCAGGTCGGCTACACACCGTCGCCCTCGGTCGTCGTGCATGGTGGTGATATAGCCCCGGGGCTTATTCATCATCAGATAAACATGCTCCTTTTTCCGGGGGACAAAAAGCCGCTCCCCGTCCACTGAAATATCGTCGGTGGGAAGCACCTTCATCCCGATCCGGGCGGGGTGGCCGTTTACCTTGACCCGCTTTTGCTGGATCAGCTCCTCCGCCTTCCGGCGGGAGCAAAATCCCGAATCCGCAATCACCTTTTGTATCCTGACTTTTTCCACGTTGTTTCTCCTTTGTCCGTTCCCGGCATGACGCCGGGCCGCTTTTCCTATGTATCCACTGCTAGTTTACCATATTTTCTGCAAAAATCCCAATACATTGTACCAGATATTTTTAAAAAACATTTTCACCTTTCCCCAAAAGGAAACTTTTACTTCGGTGATGTTTCGCTCCACTGTAGCCTGCGCCAGCAAAGACACCGAGGCCACCATGGTATCTTCGTACCAATACTGCGCTTCCCCCACAAAGCTCCCGGCGGAAACCGGCGCATACAAAAACTGCGGCGCCAGGATCTTGACGGTCAGCTTTTTTTGCTCCTCTTCGCTTAAACAAACGGTGGGATAGGTGGCGGGTATGACCGCCACCTCCGGCGACTGCCCTCCCGTCACAGGGATTTTGACATCGGAAAAATCCATCTCCAGCGGCAGCGCCTTTATCTGAGAAAACCCATAGTCAAAAAGCTCTTTATGGTCGTTCCAGTCGTCCGGCGCGTTTAAGGTCACGGCAATCAGGCGCACGCCGTCCCGCTCCGCTGCCGAAACCAGGCAGCGCCCCGCCTTTTTGGTAAAACCGGTTTTGACGCCGATGCAACCCTCATACTCCTTGAGCAGCCGGTTGTGATTGGTTAAATACCGGGTATAGGGGGGATTCCCAAACTCCACCTTGCCGGTGCTCTGACAGCAGATCTCCAAAAATTCCGGGTTTTCCAGCGCTGCCCGAGCTAACGCCGCCATATCTCTGGCGGTGGAATAATGCTCCTCCCCGTCCAGGCCGCTGGGGGTCTCAAAATGGGTGTTCGTCATCTGGAGCATCTGAGCTCTTTGGTTCATCAGCGCGACGAATTCCTCCTGGGAACCGGCCACCGAAACGGCGGCCGCCCCGGCGGCGTCGTTCCCCGAGGGAAGGAGCATCCCGTACACCAGCGCCCGCCGGGTGACGGTGTCCCCCTTTTGCAGCCCCATGGAGGATCCCTCTACCATGATGGCCTGATCGTCCACCTGAAAAGAGGCGTCCAGGTTCCCCGTCTCCAGCGTTAAAAGGGCGGACATGATCTTGGTAGTGCTGGCCATGGGGAGCTTTTCATCTGCATTTTTTTCATATAACACCCGCCCGATAGAGGCTTCGATTAAAATCGCAGATTTTGCCGATACCGAAAGCTCTCCCGACCCGGCGGCCGAAGCGGCCATCCCGAAAAACGACAAGGTTCCACACAAAACAAAGCTGACAAGCCGTTGTCTAATCTGTTTTCTCATAAAAAAACCACCTGCCTTGTTCAGTGTATGCAGGCAGGTGGTTGTCCTATCAACGCTCCTTTAGGGAACCGCAGGCTTACTCCTCCGGTTTAGGGGCGGGCTGTTTGTGCTTTTCTTCCTTGCTTTTAGGAGCAGAAAACAGCTCGGCGATCTTGTCGATTACCTCCGGCACCATGTTGACCATTTTATCCGCCGTATTGGAGGACGCATCCATTTGCAAAAGCTTTACGTTCCCGTCGGAAACCACTAAAAAAGCCAGCGGCTGGATGGAGACACCTGCGCCGGTTCCGCCGCCGAACAGCTCTTTTGGGGTTTTGGAGGGGAAATCGCTTCCGCCCGAGCCAAAACCAAACGTCACCTTGGACACCGGAATAATCACCGTTCCGTCCGGTGTGGTCACCGGGTCGCCGATAATCGTGTTAACGTCCACCATCTCCCGCATCCCCTGCATGGCGGTCCCCATCAGTCCCTGAATCGGATGTTCGCTCATAGTTTTATCCCTTTCCTTTCTTTCGTAGGTCATCCTGCGCCGGCCGGCTGTACTTCCCGGTCCGCCGCCGTCCTACGTACAGTATTGGCTAACAGATTGTATATCATGCGCAAGACAGCGGCAACCGCCACAAATCCCCGCAGCTTGACTTTGAAAAAGACGGTATACTCCGTCTGTTTTCGGTTAAAATCGTATCCCACCAGAAGGTTTTTCACCTTGACGGTGACCAAGTTTTTTAAAGCCGCCACGCCGCCGTATATAGCCCCGCACAATTCTCCATATAAAATTGCGGTCTGGGCCGCGTCGTCTGTAGCGGCAATCACCGTAGCATCCACCTGGGTGATCCGCACATGGCGCAGCATAAACCGGGTGGGATTAATAAGCGATTTAATCACGTCCAGCGTCAAAAGGATGGTCTCTTTGACACTCCGCTTTTCTTCCTTAGGCGGGGCCTTCTGCGCCCTGACGGGCTTTGAGGAAACAGCCTTTCCCGTCTTCTTCTTTTTTTTGCGCGCCTTCTTTTTTGGAGGATACAGGCGGAAGGTAAGCCCCATAAATCCCAGCTTTACCTGCCACTCCCCGTTTTGAGCGGAGATGTGGAAAGATACGCTGAACGACAGCAAAAACGCGATAAGCCCTATGGCTAACAGGACAATCATCCACCACCGCACAGGCCTTCCTCCTTTTTATCCGTCGCTGCGATCCTCCTGCAAAGAGGCATTCTCCTCCACCACTTCTTCCAGCATCACCTGGCCGTTTTCATCCGGCAGCGGCGGCAGATTCTCCAGGCTTTTAAGCCCAAAGCAGCGAAGAAAATGCACCGTCGTCCGGTAAGAGATGGGTTTTCCCGGAATATCCAGGCGGCCGGCTTCCTCCACCAAACCTTTTTCAACCAGATTATTGACAATTTGTGAGCTGTCTACACCGCGGACCTGCTCCACAAAGCTTTTGCTCACCGGCTGGTTATAAGCGATGATCGCCAAAACCTCCATCGCCGCCTGGGAGAGGGGCTGGTTTTTCTTAATCTGAAGGGCGGTTTTAATCGTCTCGGCAAATTGAGGTTTGGTGACAAGCTGAAAGCTGTCGTCCAGCTCCATCAGCATGATGCCGTACTGGGGATCGTCGTATCGTTCCTTGATAGCCAGACACACTTTATTAATCGTGTCCACATCCACTCCGGTCGCTTCGCTTAGCCTGTCCGCCGGGACCGGATCCCCGCTGGCGAACAAAACCGCTTCTACAGCGGCTTCACACTGTTTAAAATCCACACGCACACCCCTTAGCTTTTTTGCTTGCTGTGATAATAGACCGTCTGATTGTCATCGCTCACCGTGATCCGCTTGGCCTTAATAAGCTCCAGCATGGCAAGGAAGGTGGCCACCAGTTCCGAGCGGTCAGGGGTCTCAAAAAAGCCCAGATAATCCGACTGATGCTCCTTGTGGAGCCGCCGCAGAACGTACATGATCCGGGAGGTCACCGAGACCACCCGCCGGGACACAATGCCGCTGAAAGCGGATGCGGGCGGCGGCAGACGGCGCTTGGCCTTTCCCACCGCGCTTAAATAGGCATCCAGCACCTTTTCCGGCGGATGCAGGCGGCGGTAGGTGTTATCCAAAGGAACCGGCATCGGCTCCCGCACAAAGACCTTAAAGTTACGCCCCTTTTCCGCCAGCTTCCCCGCCGCCCGGCGGCAGGCTTCATATTCCAGCAGCTGGCCGGTGAGCTCTTTTTTCAGCTCATCGGCTTCCTCGTGCCTGGGCAAAAGCGCCGCAGATTTAATATAGATCAGCCGGGAGGCCATCTCAAAAAACTCGCTGGCGGTATCCAGATCAGTCGTATCCGCCTGATCCATGACCGCCATATACTGCCGCAGCAGCTCGCTTATCTCAATATCATAAATATTAAGCTTGTGCTTGGCGATCAGGTATAAAAGCAGATCCAGGGGGCCTTCAAAGGCGTCCAGTTTAAATTGCATCTTCTCCATGGCTAAGCTACCGCCCGGATGATTAGATCCATAAACCCTGTGAGGAAATCAAAGCCGTTGTATACGGCGTTTGTTAAGAAGCTCAGCGGCGCATCCAGCGCACCGGTCATCAGCACCAGCAGGATAGCGATAAAAATAAACTGCTCATACCGCATAACCATAAAGTAGTACCGCTCCGGCAAAAAGTAAAACAAAATACGGGAACCGTCAAAGGGCGGCACCGGCAGGAGGTTAAAAATCCCCAGGCTGATATTGATAAAGACCATATAAAAAAGCAGCAGCGTCAAGGAGTAGTACAGGGTGTATCCAAATGTCCCCTGGATCAAAAATGTCTGGGGGAATAGCACCGCCACTAAATCGAAGATTTTCATCAGCAGCATGGATAGAAACGCCAACAAAAAGTTGGAAAAAGGCCCCGCAGCAGAAGAAATAGCCATTCCTGCCTTGCGGTTTTTAAAATAACGCGGATCAATGGGCACCGGTTTGCCCCAGCCGATTCCCACTAGAATCATGGAGATGGTTCCGATCAGGCTCATATGCTTGATGGGGTTCATGGTGATCCGGCCCAGGTTTTTCGCCGTGGGATCCCCCAATTTATAGGCGATATAGCCGTGAGCTGATTCGTGGAACGGAAACGCGATTAACAGTACGATGATTCTGGAAATCCACTGCAAAATATCAAAATTTTGCAGGCTACCTAATAAACTCAGCATAAATCCTCCCGGGAAAATCAAATTACCCTTGACAGTTTCTAAAATATTATTATACTGGGATTATCGGGAAAAAACAAGCGTTTTACACCTGAAATCACGGGAATTTCGCCTTTCGTCAAATTTTTCCCCTAAACCCCTTGATTTTGTCCGGCAAGTCTGATAATATATTAATGTTGACTTAGTTGAAAACCCCGTTGAAGGAGGTGCCGACCTATGGCAAAATGCGACATCTGCGGCAAAGGTGTCACTTTTGGAATCAAGGTTTCCCATTCCCACAGAAGAAGCAACCGCACCTGGAAGCCTAATGTAAGACGCGTTAAAGCGATTGTGAATGGTACTCCCTGCCATATCCATGTTTGCTCCCGCTGCTTACGTTCTAATAAAGTAACCCGCGCTATCTAACCGATCAAAAAACGCCTGTCATTCCGTATGGATTGGCAGGCGTTTTGATTGGCTGTAACTTATAAAAGACGCGCCCTATATAAAACAGGGCGCGTCTTTTTGTTTGCAATCCGTTTTTTATATCGCTTGGTTTTATACCTCAGTCTCCCCCGCCGTAATATAGCGGTGGCCGTATTTGCGATATAAGTAGTCAATGCCGTACTGGATAAGCTTGAGCGTCACCAGCAGACCGATAATCCCAAAGATGATTTTCAGTGCACATTTCATATCTCGTATCCTCCCAGCATTGCAACAGTATTCACTATTATTGTAACAACATCCGATGAAAAATGCAACGAAAATCACACGGGTTACCGAAAAATTTTTTTGTAAAAATCCCGATGGCTTAAAAGCAGGATAAACGGAACCCCTAACAGGTAGCAGATCACCAGTTCCCCTAACAGCACCGATCCGGCGTTTAGCAAAAATACCGGCAGCGTAAAGCTGTTTGTGATGAGGATGGTCAGCTCCGCCCCTACGATCAGGGCGTTAAAGATCACCGGCGGCAAAGGAGCCAATATGCACCGGGGCACCTTCCCTTTTAGCTTCCTCCCCACCCAGTAGGTGGCAAAGCTCGCCAGCAGGGTAGCCGCTGTGCCGAAAAAGATATCCAAAATGCCGATGCCGTTTAAGCCCCATAAAAATCCCAGCAGGTTTGCCAGCGCGCAGCCCAGCGTCAATCCGGGAATCGCTGTGGCGGTAAACAGCGGCAGCACGGTGAGCACCTCGCTTATCCGAAACTGCACCGTGCCAAAGGCGAAAGGGGCGATCGCCAGCGTCAAAGCGGTGTAAAGGGCAGCAATCAGCGCGGCCTGCACCATTTTGTGTAGTCCTTGATTTTTCATCCTATTCAGTTGTCCTTTCGTAGTATTTTTTTATCGTCAGGTTCTTGCGACTGACGCTCGGGGATTTGTTCCCCGAAGTTTGCAATGCTTTTAGAAGGAAAGCGTTACGAATGTTAGTATACAAAATCCTGTCAAAAAAAGCAAGAGAAAAGGGGAACTGCAAAACTTTTGTTTTACAGTTCCCCTTATAAAAATATCCGTAGTCCTAAAAACTGCCGGCTATCGGAGGATTTCCTCGATCCGGTCAAGCTCCTCTTTGGTGAAGTCAAGGTTGCGGGTGACGGCGACGTTATCCTCCAGCTGCTCGATCTTGGAGACGCCGATTAATGCCGACGTGACCTTTCCTTCCCGCAGAATCCAGGCCAGGGCAAGCTGGGGCAGGCTCTGTCCCCGCTCCTTGGCGATGTTATCCAGCGCCAGAAGCTTTTGCCGCAAAGCGGGCGTCACCCGGTCTTTTAGGCCGCTGCTGCGGGCTGCACGGGAATCCGCCGGGATATCCTGCAAATACCGGGGCGTTAAAAGGCCCTCAGCCAGCGGGCAGAACGCGATGGTTCCCGTCCCGTGCTGTTTTAAAACATCCTGTAAGCCGTCTTCAATCCAGCGGTTTAACATGCTGTAGTTGGCCTGATGGATCAGGCAATGGACGCCCATGGACTCCAGCGTCTCGATAGCCACCTTGGCTTCCTTGGCCGAATAGTTGGAAATCCCCACATACAGCGCCTTTCCCTGCCGGACGATTCCCGCTAAGGCGTCCATGGTCTCTTCAATGGGGGTTTCCGGGTCGGGGCGGTGGTGATAAAAGATATCCACATACTCAAGCCCCATGCGCTTTAAACTCTGATCCAGGGAGGCGGTGATGTATTTTTTGGAGCCCCAGTTTCCATAAGGGCCTTCCCACATGTCAAAGCCCGCCTTGGTGCTGATGACAAGCTCGTCCCGGTACGGGGCAAAGCTCTCCTTCATCACCCGGCCGAAAGTCTCCTCCGCGCTTCCGGCAGGCGGTCCGTAGTTGTTCGCCAGGTCAAAATGGGTGACGCCCAGGTCAAAGGCGCGCTCCAAAATCCGCTTGTTGTAGTCGTAGGGCCTGTTTTCGCCGAAGTTCTGCCACAGTCCCAGGGATACCGCCGGGAGCTTCAGCCCGCTTTTTCCGCAGCGGCGGTACACCATGGTGGAATACCGGGCCGCGTCCGCTTTGTATACCCGCTCCATTGTTATCTCTCCTTTTTGATAAGTATTATTTGATAAGCATCTCCCCGGTGTTCAGCCGGAAAACGCCTTATAGATCCGTATTTTTTAGCTTTCCCGATCCACCTGATGGAATTTTTTCAGGTTGCCGATCTTCTGGCGGCGGGCCTCCAGCACGTCCATGACGCTGTCAATGGACACCCCTTTTTCCACCATCAGCACCATCATATGGTAGATAAGATCGCACATCTCGTTTTTTAAATCCTCTTCGCTGGTGTTTTTCGCAGCGATAATCATCTCCGCGCATTCCTCGCCGCATTTTTTGAGGATTTTATCCAGCCCCTGCTCAAACAGATAGCAGGTATAAGAGCCTTCCTGGGGATTGTCCCGGCGCTGCTTAACCACTTCGTACAGGCCGTTTAAGGTATCGTTCGCCATCGTAAAAAACTTCCTTTCTACTCGTTTATCTTACCCGTCAAGACGGACGCCGTTTTCCCACAAGGGCTTAAAAAAGCAGCTGTGGGAACCGGTGTGGCAGGCAGGGCCTGTCTGTTCCACCGTGACAAGTAAGGTATCGTCGTCGCAGTCCGCCACGATCTTTTTCACCTTTTGCAGGTGCCCGGAGGTAGCTCCTTTGTTCCAAAGCTCCTGCCGGGAGCGGCTGTAAAACCAAGTATACCCCGTTTCCAGGGTTTTCGCAAGGCTTTCCCGGTTCATATAGGCGAGCATCAGCACCTCTTTGGTGCTCTCTTCCACCACAATGGCGGGGATTAACTCCCCTTTTGCAAAAAAGCGCTCTAAACTTTGCTCCGTCATCGCACCACAATCCCCTTTTCCCTGAGATGATCTTTTACCTGGCCCACCGTCAGCTCCCGGTAGTGGAACAGCGATGCGGCCAGGGCCGCATCGGCGCCGGTCTTTTCAAACACCTCGCTGAAATGGGTGAGCTTCCCGCAGCCTCCCGACGCGATCACCGGGATGGAGACCCGCTCGGTCACGGCGTTTAACAACGGGAGGTCAAAGCCGTTTTTGGTCCCGTCTGCGTCCATGGAGGTGAGCAGGATCTCCCCCGCCCCCAGCTGTTGGGCGCGGGATGCCCACTCCAAAGCGTCCAGCCCCGTGTCGATGCGGCCGCCGTTTACCACCACATGGAAAGCGCCGTCCACCCGTTTGGCGTCGATGGCCACCACGATGCACTGGCTTCCAAACAGCTTGGCGCCCTCGCTGATCAGTTCCGGATTGCGCACCGCGCTGGAGTTAATAGACACCTTGTCCGCCCCAGCCCGCAGAAGGTTTTTCATATCCTCGGTGGAGGTGATCCCGCCCCCTACCGTTAAAGGAACAAAAACCTCCTTGGCGGTTTTGCGCACCACGTCCACCATGGTGCCCCGCCCCTCGTGGGTGGCGGTGATATCCAAAAAGACGATCTCGTCCGCGCCCTGTTCATCGTACATCTTGGCGCATTCCACCGGATCGCCCACGTCTTTAATCCCTACAAAGTTGATCCCCTTGACCACCCGTCCGTTTTTAACGTCCAGGCAGGGGATAATCCTTTTTGCCAACATAGTCTAATCGCCGCCTTTCCCTATTGCTGTTCTCCCGCGGCTGCCAGCGCCTCGGAAAGCGACAGCGTCCCCTGGTAAAGGGATTTTCCGCAGATGGCTCCGTACAGGCCTTTTTCCCGCAGCGCTTTGATATCCGAAAGCTCCCGGATACCGCCGCTGGCGATGATATCACAGGAAACCGCCTCGTTGATGGCGCAAAGCTGGGTGAGATTGGGGCCAGAAAGGGTTCCGTCCCGGGAAATATCCGTATAGACAATGGTTTTTACGCCGATTTTTTCCATCTCTTTCGCCAGGGTGAGGTAATGAACCTCTCCCACGTCCAGCCAGCCTTCGCAGGCGACCATTTCCTCCTTGGCGTCGATTCCCACCACGATCCGGGGGCCGTATTTTTCCACCGCTTCCTTGACAAAAGCCGGATCTTTCACCGCGGCGGAGCCCAAAATCACCCGGTTGATCCCGTTTGACAGGTAGTCGTCCACCGCCTCCATCGAGCGGATGCCGCCTCCCACCTGGACTTGCAGGCCGGTGTCGGCCGCCACCTGCAAAAAGATCTCCCGGTTGACCCGGGCCGCGTCCTTGGCGCCGTCTAAGTCCACCATGTGCAGCCACTTGGCCCCGGCGGCCTCAAAGGCCTTAGCGGTCTCCACCGGATCCTCCGCCACCTTTTCCGCCGTCTGGTAATCCCCTTTATACAAGCGGACGCAAACGCCGCCTTTGATATCGATTGCAGGCAGTATGATCATAAAAAGCCGTCCTTTCCTAAATCGCCGGGCTAAAGTTCTGTAAACGCCCCTTTTAAAGCGCACAGAAGTTTTTGAGGATCCGAAGCCCCACCCGGCCGCTTTTTTCGGGGTGGAACTGGGCGCCGTACACTTTTCCCTTTTCCACCAGCGCCGGGATCACCGTCCCGTATTCGCAGTAGGCGCTGATATTCTCCTTGGGAGTGTCGGCCGCAAAGGAGTGAACAAAATACACGCAGTCCCCCTGGGAAACGCCTTTTAACAACAGGCTCCCTTTAGGGATCACCAGCTCGTTCCAGCCCATGTGGGGGATTTTATATTCCGTCTTGATGGGCACGACCCGCCCGGGCAAAAGCCCCAGGCCTTTGGTCACCCCGAATTCCTCGCTTTCCTCAAACAGCATCTGCATCCCGAGGCAGATGCCTAAAAGGGGCTTTTGCACCGCCTGCTCCCGGATAACCTCGACAAGCCCGCAGGCGTTAAGCTTTTCCATAGCGTCGGGGAACGCCCCCACCCCGGGGAGGATCAGCTTGTCCGCCTCCCTGATCACCTGAGGGTCTTTGGTGAAAATATTTTGCTGCCCTAAATAATCCAGGGCGTTTTTTACGCTGAACAGGTTGCCTGCGCCGTAATCGATGATGGCAATCATGGGTTTTTCCGCCTTTCCGTTGAGAAAATCAGTCCAAAGCGCCCTTGGTGGACAGCGTGCCGTCCTTGGGGCTTACCGCCGCTTTTAAAGCGTGGGCCAGGGCCTTAAATACCGCTTCGCACATATGATGGTCGTTTTTCCCGTATTCCACCTTGGCGTGGAGAGTGATGCCGCTGTGAAAAGCAAAGGCCCTGAAAAATTCCTCAGTCATCTGGGTGTCAAATTCA
This sequence comes from uncultured Clostridia bacterium, assembly GCA_944386475.1. Taxonomy (GTDB): domain Bacteria; phylum Bacillota; class Clostridia; order Oscillospirales; family Ruminococcaceae; genus Metaruminococcus. Next base: position 46,862 of record CALXBH010000079.1, read on the forward strand.
CCGATCTTCGCCTTGATAAAGGGAACATTAAACACCAAAAAGGGCCGGCCGCTTACATCCAGGCTGCAAAAACCCAGAGCCTCGTCCATGGGGATAAACGCCGTGCCATAGCGGGCAATGCCGCTTTTGTCCCCCAGCGCCTTGGCGACCGCCTGGCCCAGCACAATGCCGGTATCCTCCACCGTGTGGTGGCAGTCCACCTGCAGATCCCCCACGGCGCGGACGGTCAGATCCATGCCGCTGTGGACGCCCAGGGCCGTGAGCATATGATCAAAAAAGCCGATGCCGGTGCTTATATCGCACTGGCCCCTGCCGTCCAGATTGACCGAAACGGTGATATCGGTTTCCTTTGTCTTTCGGGAAACCGTTGATTGCCTTGTCATAACAAATCCGCCTTTCCCATAAGCTTTTTAGTATGCCTGCAAAATCTCCTCCAACGCCTCGGTCACCGCGCGGTTTTCCTCCGGGGAGCCCGCCGAGATCCGCAGGTGATTCCCCATCAGCCGGACGGCGATGGACCTTTTCAGAAGCTGCTCGAAAATCTCCCCGGCTTTTTCGGTTTTTAGAAACACAAAGTTCGTGTCCGGCCGGTAGACCTTTTCTAGGACGGGATATTTTTGCGCCAGGGTCTGGATGCCTTGATACAGCTCCTCCCTGGAGTCGATGACCTTCTGAATATTTTTGCTTAAAGAGTCGGGATAGCTGAGCACGGTCTCCCCGATCACCTGGGTGACAGTATTTACATTATAAGGAGATTTTGCCGCCCGCAGAGCTTTGGTGAGTTTCGCGTTTGCCACTGCAAAGCCCAGGCGGATGCCCGCCATCCCCAAGGCCTTGGAGCAGGTGCGCAGGATAATCAGATTGTCATACTCCTGCACCTCGCCTAACAGGCTGTGCTCCTGGCCGTAAAAATCCATATACGCCTCGTCCAAAACCACCAGAGCATCCACCCCTTTCACCAGCCGGCGCACCTCCTCGGCCGGGAGGCCCAGCGAAGTGGGGTTGCAGGGGTTGGAAAATAAAATCATGCCGATGTTTTGTTCCTTCGCCGCTTTGATCACCGCGTCCACATCGATGGTCAAATCCTCCCGCTTGGGGAGCACCGTGACAATGTTTTCATAAATCTCCCCGTAAAACCGGTACATAGAAAAATCCGGCGCCAAGGTGAGGATTTTGCTCCCCTTTTGCAAAAAGCAGGAGGTGATGATGCTGATAAGCTCGTCCGAACCGTTGCCAGCCGTGGTCAGCGCCGGGTCGGCGTTGTAAAAGGCTGCAAACTTCCGGCAAAGCTTTTGGGCATAGGGGTCGGGATACCGGTTAAAATCAAATTTGGAAAGCTGGCGGGAAATCTCCTCCAGCACAAAAGGATTTAAGGAAAGAAACGATTCGTTGGCATCCAGGCGGATGTGGTAATTCCCCTGGATCGGATCATAAGGGGTTAAATCCCGGATTTTTTGTGGCAGCAGTTCCTTCATCGGCAAATCCTTCCTTTCTGTGATGGAAAATTAAAACCGCACTTTGATGGAATTGGCGTGAGCGGTAAGCCCTTCTTTTTCGGCGATAGTGACAATATCGTCCTTCGCTTCCCGCAGCGCCTGCTCGGTGTAATAGATAAAGCTGGATTTTTTAATAAAGCTGTCCACCGACAAGGGGGAGAAAAACCGGGCCGTCCCGCTGGTGGGAAGCACGTGGTTGGGGCCGGCATAATAGTCGCCCAACGGCTCGGGAGCATACTGTCCCAAAAAGACCGAGCCCGCGTTGTCAAGCCGGCCGATATATTCCATGGGGTTTTCCATGGCCACCTCCAGATGCTCCGGCGCCAGGCTGTTGGCAAGTTCCACCGCCTGATCCGCCGTTTCGCACAAGAGGATGGCGCCGTAATTTTCCAGCGATTCCTCGATGATCTCCCGGCGCTCTAAGGAAGCCACCTGGCGGGTGATCTCCTCCTCCACCTCTTTGGCCACCCGTTTGCTGGTGGTGACCAAAATCGCGCTGGCAAGCCGGTCATGCTCCGCCTGAGACATCAAATCCGCCGCGATAAACCGGGGATTGGCGGTATCGTCCGCCATCACCAGAATCTCGCTGGGGCCGGCGATCATGTCAATATCCACCGTGCCGTACAAAAGCTTTTTGGCGGTGGCTACAAAAATGTTCCCCGGGCCTACGATCTTGTCTACCTTTGGGATAGTCTCGGTGCCGTATGCCAGAGCCGCCACCGCCTGAGCGCCGCCCAGCAAAAACACCCGGTCCACGCCGCAGATGGCCGCCGCCACCAGAATATCCGGATTGGCGCGGCCGTCCTTTAACGGCGGCGTCACCATAATAAGCTCCTTTACCCCGGCGATCTTGGCGGGGATGGCGTTCATCAGCACACTGCTGGGATAGGCCGCCGTGCCGCCGGGCACATAAAGGCCCACCCGCTCAAGGCCGCGGATGCGCTGGCCCAAAATCACCCCGTTGGACATGGGATTTAAAAAGCTCTGATGTTTTTGGCGGTTGTGAAAGTCGGCGATGTTCTCCTGGGCGTTCAACAGCGCATTTACAAACTTTTCGTCCGCGTTTGTCAGCGCGTCGTTAATTTCCTCCCGGGAGACCTCCATGGCAGGGGGGAGCTTGCCGTCAAATTTCAGGGTGTACGCCTTGACCGCCTCGTCCCCTTTTAACCGGACGTCCTCGATGATCTGGGAGACCGTTTCGGTCACCTTTTTATCCACCTCGCCGCTGCGGGATTTTAACGCTTTCAAAAATTCCTTCTCGGATTTTCCGTCCACTAAAATGGTTTTCATAAAAAACACACCTTTCCTGCCCTGTTATAACGCCGCTTCCATCTTACTTAACAGCTGTTCGATCTCCTGCTTGCGAAGCTTGATGCTGGCGGTATTGACGATCACCCGGGCGGTGATGGGGGCCACGTCCTCATAAACTTCCAGCCCGTTTTCCCGAAGGGTGGAACCGGTCTCCACGATATCCACAATCCCGTCGGCAAGCCCTAAAAGGGGCGCTAATTCCACCGAGCCCTCGATCTTGACGATCTCCACATCCATACCCTTGCCCGCAAAAAAGCGGCGGGTGACGTTGGGATATTTGGAGGCGATGGTTTTCACCGCATAGCCTTTGTAAAAATCCTTGCCCTTGGGCCCGCACAAGGCGAACCGGCAGCGGCCGAAGCCCAGATCCAGCACCTCAAAAAACGAGCCGCCGTGCTCCATGATGGTATCCTTGCCCACAACGCCCACGTCGCAGACGCCATGCTCCACATAGGTGATGACGTCGGCGGCCTTGGCGAGCACCACCTCCAGATTGCCGTCCGGCACCTGGAAGATCAGCTTTCGCCCCTTGTTGTGAAGCTCCTCACAGTGAAAGCCCAGCTTTTCAAACAGCTCTACCGTATCTTTTTCCAAACGCCCTTTGGTCAGGGCAATCCGAATCGGTTTCATATCCTTGTAACCTCTCTTTATCCTTGACTGCCCCTTATAAGGCCTCTTGTTCCAGCGATTCCCCTACGATAACCAGGGTGGGGATGCCCTTTTGCCGGGCGTAATCCCGGGCTTTTTCCAGCGAATCGAACACGCTGTTTTCCACAACGTCCCCGTTCCCGCTCATCTCCCGGCAGGTGAGCAGCGCTTTCATCTCATACCCCGGTTTTCCGTGAATGAGCGCTTTGGGAACGGTCTGGGAGGCTCCCTGCTGCTTGAGATACGCTCTTGCCACCGCGTCCACGTTGATGCCGAATCCCGTGGCGGGGAGATTCTGACCAAAGTCAGCGTACAGGTTGTCATACCGCCCGCCGGAGAGGGCGGTTTCCCCAAATCCCTCAATATAGCCTCGGAAAACAATGCCGGTGTAATAATCGTTGCGGTTGACAATCCCCAGATCCACGGTGATCTTGTCCTGAAGCCCCAGCTCAGACAAACCTTCATAAATCGAGCGCAGATAGTTAAGAATCCCGTTGATCTTGGCGTCGCCAAAGGCTTCCCTGGCTTCGTCAAAGATCTCCTCCCCGCCGAACAGCCGGGGGAGCTTTTTGAGCATCTGGGCGCCCTCGCCGCAGTCGATGTTATCCAGAAGATCTCCTAAAGCGGGGTAGTTTTTGATCTCGATCAGGCGGCGGATTTCCTCCGCCTGTTCCTCCCCGATGGAAAACCGGTCGATTAAGGTGTTAAAAATCCCGATGTGGCCGATCTCCAGCCTAAAATCCGAGGTATCGCAGGCGGAAAGGGCTTCTACCGCCGTGACGATCACCTCCAGATCCGCCCGCTTGGAGGAGCTGCCGATGATCTCGATCCCCATCTGGACCACCTCGTCGCTGCGGCCGGACAGGCTTTGGTTCACTGAAAAGACCGGCTGATTGTAAAACAGCCGGATGGGCAGCGGATACTCCTTAAGCCGGGTGGAAACAAGCCGCGCAATGGGGATGGTGGAATCCGGCCGGAGCACCACCAAACGCCCCTTGGCGTCGGTCATTTTATACATCTTCTCCGGCGCAATATAGCTGCTTTTTAACTGGAACACGTCCAAAAACTCAATGGACGGGGTCACCACTTCGGAAAATCCCCGGCTGGAAAACAAGCCGGACAGGGTATTTTCCACTTGTTTTTGCACACCGCATTCTTCAAACAGCAGATCCCGGGTGCGTTCAGGGGTGATGCTGGAATACTTCTTAACGGCCATGGAGCGCCCTCCTCTTTTTCACTTTAGCATGCTAATATGTTATCACGATATCATTCGGAAGTCAAGGCTTTTTTACTCTTTTTATTTTCCGGGGTTCGGATCTCTTTCTAAAACCCGGCGAACATGGTTTGGCTGGTTTTTGGCAGGCCGTCCAAAACACCTAAGGATTCCATGGTCTCGATCACCGACTTGGAAACCCCCGCCCGGGTCTGCACCTCGTCCACCGAGATGTATTTCCCCTGCTTGCCGGCCTCCTGCAAGCTTTTGGCGGCGGCTTCTCCCAGGCCTTTTAAAGCTGCGAAGGGAAGCCGTATTTTCCCGTCCTCAATGGTGTATTTTAATGCGTCCGATTTATATAAGTCCACCGGCAAAAACTCCAGCCCCCGGCAGAGCATTTCGTTGATAATCAGCAGGGTGTTATAGGTGTCTTCCTCCTTGACGGTGCGCTCGTTGCCCTTGGCCTTCAGCGCTTCCAGCCGCAGCTTGACAAGCCCCTTGCCCTTGACAGCCGCCTCTGCGTCCAGATCGCCGCCCCGGACGGTAAAGTGGGCCGCGTAAAATTCCAGCGGGCGATGGACCTTATACCATCCCAGCCGGATAGCGGCGATAACATAGGCCGCCGCGTGAGCCTTGGGGAACATGTATTTAATCTTCATACAGCTGTCCACATACCACTGGGGGACGCCGCACTCCTTCATGGCTTTAAAATGCTCCTCGGTGAGCAGTTTGGAGGCGTTGCCCTTACGGGTAATTTCCATGATCTTAAAGGCCATGCTGGGGTCTAACCCCTTGTAGATCAGGTAGGTCATAATGCTGTCACGGGTTCCGATGACCTCCGAGATGGTGCAGGTGCCGTTTTTGATGAGATCCTGGGCGTTGCCCAGCCACACGTCGGTGCCGTGGGAAAGGCCGGAGATCTGCAACAGGTCGGAAAACTTTTTGGGCTGGGCGTCTACTAACATCTGCCGGACGAAGTTTGTCCCCATCTCGGGCAGGGCGAAGGTTCCCGTTTCGCTGTAAATTTCCTCCGGCGTGACCCCTAAAGCCTCGGTGGAAGTAAATAAGCTCATCACCTTTTCATCGCTCATGGAAACGTCCATGACCTTAATGCCGGTCATGTCCTCCAGGTGCTTATACAGGGTGGGAACATCGTGTCCCAGCTCGTCCAGTTTCAAAATAGTATCGTGGAGGGAATGGAAGTCGAAGTGGGTGGTAATCACCCCGCCGTCAGCGTCGTCCGCCGGATGCTGGACGGGGGTAAAATCATACACCTCGTATTCAGAAGGGATAACCACCATGCCGCCGGGATGCTGGCCGGTGGTGCGCTTAACCCCCGTACAGCCCATGGCCAGGCGCATCTCCTCCGCTTTGTGGACCACCTTGCCCCGTTCCTCCAGATAGCGCAGGGCGAAGCCATAAGCGGTTTTTTCCGCCACGGTGGAGATAGTGCCGGCTTTAAACACGTGGTCTTTACCGAACAACTGCTCGGTGTACCGGTGGATATTGGACTGGCATTCTCCCGAGAAGTTTAGGTCGATATCGGGGGATTTGTCGCCGTTAAAGCCTAGGAAGGTTTCAAAGGGGATGTCGTGGCCGTCCCGGTTCATAAAGGTCCCGCACTCGGGGCAGTCCTTGGGTGGCAGATCAAAGCCGGAGCCCACCGAGCCGTCGGTAATAAATTCGCTGTGCTTGCACTTGGGGCAGACATAATGGGGTACCAAGGGGTTTACCTCGGAAATGCCCGCCATAGTCGCCACAAAGGAGGAACCAACCGATCCACGGGAACCCACTAGGTACCCTTCCTGCTCGGACTCGTACACCAGCTTTTGGGCGATCATGTACAAAACGGCGAATCCGTGCTTGATAATGGAGTTAAGCTCCTTTTCCAGACGGTTTTTAACGATATCCGGAACCGGGTCTCCGTAAATCTCCTTGGCCCTGCCCCAGGTAATCCGCTGGAGCTCTTCCTCCGAGCCCTCGATGCTGGGAGGATAGGTGCCCTTAGGGATGGCACGGATATCCCCGTCGATCATGTCTGCGATCTTGTTGGGATTTTCCACCACTACCTCAAAGGCTTTTTCGTCCCCCAGGTAATCAAATTCCCGAAGCATCTCGTCAGTGGTACGCAGGTAAAGGGGCGGCTGGAACTCCGCGTCTTTAAATTTCAGCCCCGCCATAAGGATTTCCCGGAAGACCGAATCTTCCTTGTTTAGAAAGTGAACGTCGCAGGTAGCCACTACCGGTTTATTTAACTTTTCGCCCAGCCGGACAATGGTGCGGTTAAACTCCCGGAGCTTTTCCTCATCCGGCACCATGCCGGTGCGGATCATGAAATCGTTGTTTCCTACCGGCTGGATCTCTAAGTAATCGTAAAACTCCGCAATCCGGCAGAGCTCCCCCCAGGAGCGGCCGTTTGCCACCGCCCGGTAAAGCTCTCCCGCCTCACAGGCGCTGCCCACCAAAAGCCCTTCCCGGTGTTTGATCAGCTCGCTTTTGGGGATCCGGGGCTTTTTATAGAAATAATCCAGATGGCTGTAAGAAATCAGCTTATACAGGTTTTTTAAGCCCGCCTTGTTTTTCACAAGGAGGATCTGATGATAGGTAGGCAGCTTTTTGGGATCGCCGCCCGCCAGCTTTTGGTTGATCTCGGACACCGTCTGGACGGCATAGTCCTCTTGCAAAGTCTTGCAGATCTTCACAAATATTTTTGCCAGCACCGCCGCATCGTCGCAGGCCCGATGATGGTTAAAATCCCCGATATCCAGGTGTTTAACCAAAGTGTCCAGCTTGTGGTTTTTTAAGTTGGGATACAGCGTGCGGGCGATGACCACCGTGTCGATAGAGGTATAGTGCTCCTCCAGCCCGCAGCGTTTGGCGGCCGCCCCGATAAAGCCCATATCAAAGGGCGCGTTATGGGCCACCAGCACCCGGTCGCCGCAAAAATCAAAAAACGCTTTCAGAGCCTCTCCCTCTTTTGGGGCGTCGGCCACCATCTCGTCGGTGATGCCGGTGAGCTCGGTGATCTTGGCGGGGATCGCCTTTTCCGGGTTGACAAAGGTGTTAAAGGTGTCTACAATCTCGCCGCCTGCCACCTTCACCGCACCGATTTCGGTCATCCGCTCATAGTCAGCGTTAAGCCCGGTGGTCTCGGTGTCAAACACCACAAATTCCCCGTCTATGGGGATACCGGCATTTCCCTCCACGGCATTAATGCAGTCGTTGACAAAATACGCCTCCAAGCCGTAGATCAGCTTAAACTCCCCGCCGTCTTTATGAATCTTGTCCACCGCGTTCATGGCGTCGGGGTAGGCTTGTGCCACTCCGTGGTCGGTGATCGCCACCGCCTTGTGTCCCCAGCGGTAGGCAGTGTTCACAAGGGTTCCCGCGTCGTTTAACGCGTCCATGGCGGACATGTTGGTGTGCATATGCAGCTCCACCCGCTTGCGCTGGGCGTTGTCCATCCGCTGTTTTTTCTTGACGATCATAATATCAAACGGCCGGATGGTGATTTCCCGGTCGTATTTATCATAGCTCACCTCGCCCCGGAACAAAATCGCCGTCCCTTTTTTCAGCTGTTCCAGCGGCTCGGCCTTTTTTACGTCCACAATGATCTTTAGGGTGTTGGAGCTGGTATAGTCGGTGACATTATAGCTTAAAATCAGCTTAGAGCCGTCCCGGGACTCCCGCCGGTCCATCGAAAAAATATCCCCCCAGCAGCAAACCCGGCCGCTTTCCGCCGTCACCTCGTTTAAGGGGATCGGCCGCTCGGTGATCTTGCGGCCCATGACGATGGAGGCATCCTTGCTCAAAAAGGGCAGGTCGGTAAACGACAGCGTCACCTTTTTGTCCTCTTTTTTCACTTCTTCCCACGGAGGACGCTCTCCAGAGGAAACTGCTGCCGGTTTGGGCGAGGCCGTCGCCGCCGGAGAGGGTTTGGTGTTTTCCTTGACCACCTTGTCGTGTTCCTCCTGGGAAAGGTGGGTTACACCGGTAAACGCAACCTCCGGCCGGAAGGAAAATTGTTCCTGCACAAGCTGGACGAGCTGCAAGTCCACCCCCGCCTGCCGGATGATGTCAAGCCCGCCGTTTTTAAGCTCCACCGTCAGGATGTTGTCCGCAAAGGCGGCCGTCGCCCCATCAAAAAAGCCGTTGACCACGCTGGCCTGCTGCTTTAAAAACTGCACCAGGGTGGGAAAATACTCCGGTGTGAACTGGTCGGGAGCGTATTTGGGCTGCAAAATTACCCGTTTGATGTGCAGCGTGTCCCGGATTTTCTCCTCCGCCGCGTGCAGCGCCAAAAACGTTACGGGAGAAGGGAATTTCACCTGAGCGGCGGCGACTCCCTTCTCCTTGTAGATATCCAGCACTAAGATTTCTCCCTGCTCCAGATCCTTGAGCAGGGATTCATTGTCGATATAGGAACCAAAAATGGTGCGAAAACTGTTTTGCAATTTATACGTCTCCTTGCATACGGCCGATTTCCTCTAACAAAGCGTCAAAAACCTCCGCCTCCGGCACCTTCCGGAGGATTTGTCCCTTTTTAAACAGCACTGCGCAGCCGTCCCCGCCTGCGATGCCGATATCCGCTTCTTTGGCTTCCCCCGGGCCGTTGACCACGCAGCCCATCACCGCCACCTTGATGGGGAGCTTGCAGTCTGCCAAAGCTTCTTCCACCCGGCCAGCCAGGCCGATCAGGTCGATTTTCGTCCGGCCGCAGGTGGGACAGGATACGATCTCCACCCCCGGTTTTCCCATGCCGATGCTTTTTAAAATATCCCGGGCGGCGTATACCTCCTGCACCGGATCGGCAGTAAGGGATACCCGGATGGTTTCCCCGATGCCGTCCAGCAAAAGGCTTCCGATGCCTACCGCGGACTTGATGATCCCCATGCGCCGGGTGCCGGCCTCGGTCACCCCTAAATGCAGGGGATAAGGGGACTGCTCCGCCATCAGGCGGTAGGCCTCCACCATGGTTTTTACGTTGCTGGACTTCATGGAAATGACGATCTGATCGAAATCGTACTTTTCCAAAAGCTTTACATGGTACTGGGCGGACTCCACCAATGCCTGAGGGGTAGGACTCCCGTATTTCGCCAAGATTTCCTTTTCCAGCGATCCGCCGTTGACGCCGATGCGGATGGGCACCCCTGCCGTACGGCAGGCGTCCGCCACTGCCTTCACCCGGTCCTCTCCGCCGATGTTACCGGGGTTGATGCGAATTTTGTCCACCCCCGCCGCCACGCACTCCAGCGCCAGCCGGTAATCAAAGTGAATATCCGCCACTAAAGGGATCGAAACCGCCGCCTTAATGGCGTCCACCAGCCGGACGGCCTCTTTATTGGGAACGGCGGCCCGGATAATCTCACACCCCGCCGCTTCCAGCTCCTTTGCCTGTCTGACATTTCCTTCGATATCCTCAGCCGGGACGTTGAGCATTGACTGCACATAGATATCGCCCCCGCCGAAGGTCAGGTTTTTTAAGCGCACCGGTTTTACCGTTCTTGCTCCCATAAACTGCCGCCATCCCTTTCCTTGTTAAGTTTCCCTGTTATTTTAGCACACAAAGCATCCCGTTTTTGTCCCATTCAAAATGCTACTGAAACAACTTGAACACATCGTTAAAGGTAATCACGACCATCAAAATTAACAGCAGAATCAATCCGACGGCGTGGATATAGCCCTCGTACTTGGGCGGCACCGGCTTGCGGCGGATGCCTTCGATAACCAAAAAGACCAGTCTGCCGCCGTCCAGCGCCGGAAGAGGCAAAAGATTAAAAATCCCCACGTTGATGGTGATAAACGCCACCAGGGTCAAAAAGGTGGTCACCCCCATGGTGGAAGCCTCCCCCACCACCTGGGCTACTCCCACCGGGCCGGACAGATCGTTAAGCCCCGCCGCGCCCCGGATCAGGTCTCCCAGAGACAGCCATACCAGCCGGGCGGTGGAGATAGTTTTGTCCACGCCCTCTTTCAGTACGCCGAAGACGGTTTTCTCCTGGGCTTTTACTAACAGATCCACCGCATTGCTGGTCATGGTGATCTTGACGTCTTCTAACAACAAGGTTTCCCCGTTTCGCTTGACCTGGATGTCATAGCTGCGGGTCACCGCCGGCACTTCCTCGCCATCCAGGGTGACAGTCGACTGCTCCCCGGCAGGCTTGTTGCGGTCCATAGCATAGAAAAAGTCAGTATCGCAGTAAATCCGCAGGCCGTCAATCTTTTGGATCACATCCCCTTCCTGCAAACCGCCTTGCTGGTTGCTGGTGGCAAAGTCCCGAAACTGAGCGATCTCCATGGAAGTGATGTACTGCTGGGAACAGACAACAATCACCATGACAAGAAAGCCCAGCAAAATATTCATCACCGCGCCGGCGATGACGATCAGGATGCGCCGCCACACGGGACGCCGGGAGAACGCCCGCACATCGGTGGATTCCTCGTCCTCCCCTTCCATGCTGACAAAGCCGCCGATGGGAAGCAACCGGATAGCGTAGGTAGTCTCCCCTTTTCCAAAGTGAAACAAAGTCGGCCCCATGCCCAGAGCGAACTCGTGCACCTTTACCCCGTTTACCTTCGCCATGACAAAATGGCCCAGCTCGTGGATAAAGATAATAATTCCAAACACCAGGATGGTCAGTAAGATGGTGATAACGATGTTCATAGGTAGGTCTTTCCTTTCGCGGAATTTCTTAAAACAGCCGCTTTTGGCCCGAAGAAAGTACAGTAATCTCTATTCCCCGGTTTTTAAAATATACCCTCAAAAGCCGCCTTCTCCGCAAAGCAATACAAAGCGATGCATCGCTTTGCTTTGACGGAGTGGGGATTTTTTATTTTCCCACTGTCCGCCGGACATATTCCCGCGCCAGGCGGTCAGCCTCGTACACCCGCTCCACAGTCATCCGACCGGAAGGAGGGGTAAGCGACAGCGCCCCCATCACCAGCTCACCGATTTGTAAAAACGAAATTTCTCGGTTTAAAAACAAAGCTACTGCCTGCTCGTTGGCGCCGTTTACAAGGGCCGGATACAGCCCGCCTCGCTTAATGGCCTCCTTTGCCGCCTTTAAGCATAAAAATGTCTCCTCATCAGGCCTCGCGAAACTGAGCGTCCCGTAGGAGAACAAATCCAGCTCGTCCACCGGGCTTTCCACCCGCTCCGGATAGGTGAGGGCGTACTGGATCGGCAGGCGCATATCCGGCACCCCCAGCTGGCACAAAACCGCATTGTCCGCAAACTCCACCCCCGAGTGGATCACGCTTTCCCGATGGACGACAATCTCCACCTGCTGGGGCTTGCAGTCAAACAGCCATACCGCCTCGATAAGCTCCAGCCCCTTGTTCATCAGGGTAGCGGAATCCACGGTGATTTTGGCCCCCATGCTCCAGTTAGGGTGCTTTAGGGCATCCTCCACCGTCACGCCGGCGAGTTCCTCTTTCGTCCGGCCGTAAAAAGGGCCGCCCGAAGCAGTGAGCAAAATCCGCTTAAGCTCTTTTTTACCGCTTCCCTGCAGGCACTGGAAAATGGCGGAATGCTCGCTGTCCACCGGCAGGATCAAAACGCCCTCCCGGCGGGCGGCGGCTGTCACCAGCTCCCCGCCGGTTACCAGCGTCTCCTTGTTGGCCAAAGCGATCTTCTTTTTGGCCTCTATCGCCGCCATGGTAGGCTTTAGCCCCACCATCCCCACTACGGCGTTGACTACCGTGTCCGCCTGGGGAAGCGCCGCTACCTGACAAAGGCCTTCCTCCCCCGCCACAACCTCGATGGAAGTATCCGCCAGGGACAACTTTAGATCATGATAATATTTTTCGTCATAAACGCACACAAGACGGGGCAAAAACTGCCTCGCCTGCTGCTCCAACGCTTTGTAGTTTGTGCGCACTGCCAGCGCCGCTACCGAATAACCCCGGCGCTTGGCCACGTCCAATGTCTGGGTTCCGATGGAACCCGTGCTTCCTAAAACTGATAACTGCTTCATTGCGTTTTCTCCCCCTCGCCGGTATTACAGCGCAACAAACGAAACAAACTGTACCACCAGGTAAAAAAACGGCACCACAAATAAAACGCTGTCAAAACGGTCTAAAACCCCGCCGTGGCCGGGCATGATCGTCCCGAAATCCTTAACGTCATGCTGGCGCTTAATCACCGAGGCCGACAGGTCGCCCAGCATTCCCACCAGCGCGCACAAAGCGCCGCACACCGCCAAGGCGGCATAGTTAACCGTACAGGGCGTGCCGCACGCTTCCATAATCTTTTGAAAGATAAATCCCAAAAGGGCAAAGCCGGCACTGTCAATCATAACGCCGCCAATAGCGCCTTCCACCGTTTTGTGCGGACTCACCACCGGGGACATCTTGTGCTTACCAAACAGCCGTCCGGCAAAATAAGCGCCGGTATCGGCCAGCCAGGCCGCTCCCAGGGATAAAAGCAGATAAAACAGCGCCACCCCGCCGTTTACCAAAACAAATTGGTCGCGGATATGCACAAGGCAGCTCAGGGAAAAGGGAATCATCACCGAACCCATAAAAATAACAGCTAGATGCTCCAGCTTTAAGGTGGCGTGCTGGTACAAAAACGTCCCGAACAAGGCAAAGGCAAACAAAAGCGTCACCGTTTCCCGCATCCCGTTAAGCATAGGGAAAAAGGGTGCCAAGGCCGCATAGCCAAGACCTATTCCCACCGCCAGCTTATGTGATTTATGGTATCCTGCCGACATACACAGCTCAAACACGCCCAGCATACCAATCAATGCCACCGCCACATTCAGCACAGGCGTAGTATAAAAAAGCAGCACGACAAATAAAATCGCCAGGCCGATCATGGAGGAAATCACACGCAACTTCAATCTGCTTCACCTCATCTATCCGGGGACAGCCCCGGAGCTTTTTTCAGGCTTTTACACGCCCCCAAAACGGCGGTTGCGCCGGGCAAACTCCGCCAGCGCCCGATCCATATCCTTTTCGGAAAAATCCGGCCACAAAATATCCATAAAGATATATTCTGCGTATGCGGACTGCCACAGCATAAAGTTGGAAAGGCGAAGCTCCCCGCTGGGGCGGATAATCAGGTCCACATCGGGCTGCCCCGCGGTGTCCAAGGAATCCGAGATCATCTGCTCGTCGAGCTAATCCGGGGACAAGGACCCCTCCTGCCACTGTTTTGCCAGCCGCCGCATTCCCCGCACCAGTTCGTCCCGGCCGCCGTAGTTAAACGCGATGTTCAGGGTAAGGCCGGTAAAATCCTTACTCATATCCTCCACGTGGCGGATTTTCGCGTTGATCTCCTCCCCCAGCGGGGGCAGGTCGCCGATAAAACGGGTGCGCACATTGTCCGCCTTAAAGTTTTCCGCGTCGTCCAGGTATTCGATCAAAAGATCCATAATCGCGTCCACTTCCTGCTTGGGACGCTTCCAGTTTTCGGTGGAAAAGGCGTACACCGTTAAATACCGAATCCCCTTCTGATTGCAGTAGCGAGTGATCGTCTTAAAGGTTTTCGCGCCGATTTTATGGCCGGCAAACCGGGGAAGCCCCCGCAATTTCGCCCACCGTCCGTTGCCGTCCATAATAATGCCGATGTGCTTGGGGAGCACCTCTGGCGGCAGCGGCTCAACCTGTTTTGCCAATGGGATTCACCCTTCCTTTCATTTGCTCCAAAGCTCAAGATAGGACAGCAGCTTTCTGCCGCTGTCCTTCCCTTCTGCTGTTACTATTGGTTAGATCTCCATGATCTCTTTTTCTTTTTTAGCCGCTACGCTATCCACCTCTTTGCAGTATTTATCCGTAGCGTTCTGCACCTGTTTTTCGCAGTCCTTCAGATCGTCCTCGGTGATTTCGCCGTCTTTTTTCATCGCTTTAAATTTGTCCATAGCATCCCGGCGGATGTTGCGCACAGACACCTTGCACCCCTCCGCATATTTGTAGGCCTGTTTAACGAGTTCCTTCCGGCGATCCTCCGTAAGCTGAGGGAAAACGAGCCGGATAACCTTGCCGTCGTTTGTAGGGGTGATTCCCAGATCAGAGGCCAAAATCGCCTTTTCAATGTCATGCAGGGAGCTTACGTCCCAGGGCTGAATGACCAAAATCCGCGCTTCGGACACCGAAATCGCCGCCATCTGGTTAATAGCGGTGGGAACCCCGTAATAATCCACCTGGATTTTGTCCAGCACGCTGGGATTGGCCCGGCCCGCGCGGATGGTGGCATAGTCGTGCTCCAGCCTAAGGATGGATTTTTTCATTTTTTCTTCTGTTTCCGTCAAAACTTCTTTCATCTGACTAACCTCCGTCATAGTATCCGGCCTGCCGCCGGTTGATTCTGTTCTGCCCGTCTTTTACAATCAGTGTACCAAAGTGCCCACTGTTTTTCCCTGGATTGCGTCCACGATGTTGTCCGGTTTCCCCAGGTCAAACACCAAAATCGGGATATTGTTGTCTTTGCACATGGAAGCCGCTGTAGAATCCATGACCCCCAGGCCTTTTGCAAGAACCTCCGCAAACGTCAGGTCGTCGTACTTGACCGCGTCGGGGTATTTGTTGGGGTCCTTGTCGTAAACCCCGTCCACCATGGTGGCTTTAAAGATGATATCGGCTTCAATTTCCGCCGCGCGCAGGGCGGAGGCTGTATCAGTGGAGAAAAAGGGATTTCCCGTCCCGCAGCCAAAAATCACCACGCGCCCCTTTTCCAGATGGCGAACCGCCCGGTTACGGATATAAGGTTCCGCCACCTGCTGCATGGCGATCGCTGTCTGGACCCGGACGGTCACGCCCAGCTCTTCCAGCACGTCGGCCACCGCCAGGGCGTTCATCGTCGTCCCCAGCATGCCGATGTGGTCAGCCCTGGTGCGGTCCATGGCGCCGCTGGAGCGGCCGCGCCAGAAGTTGCCGCCACCCACTACGATAGCGATCTCCACCCCAAGATCCGCCGCCTTTTTAATACTTTTGCATATCTCGGTCATCACGCTGTAATCCAGGCCGAATTTCTGTTTCCCGGCCAGCGCCTCACCGCTTAATTTTAACAAAACCCGTTTGTATTTTGGCTGCATTTTATCGTCCACCTGCTTTTCTTTTTGTATTTTTAGGGGCTTATTCCGCCGCCTTGATATTACTTCTATTTTACATGAGCAGGGCTCATCTGTAAAGTAGAAACTAAAATAAACTAAAAAATTTCACAAATTCCCCGGAAATATAGGATGCCCGAAAAAGGATCAAAAACGGCGGTAACCCCCGTCAGTTCCCGGTGGAAAGCAGCGCCGGTTCCGGCTGTTTTTTGCGGCGCTTATTCCACACCACAAGGCCTATCCCCAGCCCGATGCTTACCACCGAAACGGCGGCCCCCATTTTTAATCCCCGGGGGAAGAAGCTTAATTCCACATAATGCTCCCCCTGAGAAAGCGGGATGCACAAAAGGGTATCCTCAAAGCTTTGCGGCTCCACTGTTTCGCCGTCCACCTTGACTGTCCATCCTTTGTCCGCCAGAATGGAGGTTACTAACACCCCGTCCCGGCCGGCGTTGATCGTTCCGCTGACCTGGGTATTTTCAAAGGTGTCCACCGACAGGGAAGTATCCGCCAGCAGGCTGTAGGCCGCCTCCCAGGCGGAAAGGTCAAGCCGGTAAAATTCGGGATTAGAAAACTCCGCTGTATCCCCTGACAGCCGGAGAGTAACCCGCACCTCTTCCCCGGCTTCAAAGGAGCCCAGAAGATGGGTACAGGTGGTTTCGTTGGTAAAAATGCTGCCTAAGTTCTCACCGTTAACATACAGCCGGCAGGAACGTTTGACCACCGACGGGAACGACAGATAGATGGGCTCGTCGCTAACAGCAGTAAAGGTATAGGTGACAGACGCCGCCATATCATCATTCCGTTTTGTAAATTTCGTGCGGCCGCTGTTCCCGGCGGTGAGTGTCAGGTTTTGATAAGAGCGCTGCCAGTCTGTGATCTTTACAAAGCAGTCCGCATCCGTGCCTGACATCGCCTTCACCATGGCGTTTTGGTTTTGGATCCCCTTCCCTTCTTCCAAGGACAGGGAAAGGATCTCGGAATCCGCCAGATAACCCAGAGGCAGCGCTGTGGGATTTTCGTACAGGTCAATATCCCCTGAAGAGGTCACATAGCGGGAATATCCGTCCCCCGGGTATTTTGTCATAACATATTTAATCCCCAAAAGGCTGTCGGTGACAATCGTAGAGCCGTAGTCCGAGCACCACATGTGGTACTGGGCCATTCCCAGATTGGATAAAAACTCATTGAGCGCCCGGCTGTATACCGAGCTGTAATGGGTGATTCCCTTGTAGCCCAGATTAAGCGCGTCGTTTTTGCTTCGCTCAAAGGTTTTCCGCACCCGGTAAAAAGCGCCGGAATCCTGCTGCATTTTTTCCACAAGGGGCTGCATTTCCTCCTGAAAACCCGTGTAGTTTTCCAGCGTTTTATAGTGGAACTGGCTGTCTAAACCCTCTATCATTTTGCCGGCGTTGTAATAGCCCTCCCCGGCAGCGGCGACGAGTAAAACGGCCATCCACACGGTAGCCGCTTTAGCTTTGAACCGAAGGCCCAAAAGAATCCCGCTGTAAACAAGGAACAGCGCGGCCGTCGCTCCGTAGGACTCCCAAGAGACCAAATCATCCCCGCCGATCAGCTTCACGCCGGTGGCGGCGATCAAGAGAAATCCCAGCACGGCGGCGATTTTCCACCACTCGACTTCTGCCAGCTTTAAAAACATACGATAGCCTAACGCCAGCACAAAAAAGCAGAATACAAACGCATACCGGTAAGGGAACCAGTTGGGGTACTGGAACATGTGCCAGGCCATGTCCAGATGTTTAAAGCAAAAGCTTAAAACGAAAAACAACAGTACGCCGCCCGCCATCAGCTTATCTTTAACCGAAAAGCCTTTGTGCAGGAAAAACAATAGCGCCAAAACGGTCACCGAGACCGAACAGAAGATGCTGGGAAGGCCGCTGTTGGTGATGCTGTCGTAATTTCCTACAAACAGTTTGCCCATCAGCTGGGGCAGGAAAAAGTTAAACACTCCCGGCGCGGTATAGTTATAGCCGCCCACCTTTCCGGCAAACATGGAAATCGCCGTGGGGAGCAAAAGAACCATGGACATCCCCGCTGCCAAAAGAGCGCATCCCAAAAAGCGAAGCCCTTTTCGGACAAACAACCCCATCCCCTTTTGCCCGGAGACCACAAACCGGTAGATAAAATAGGCGGCGCAGAAAATCCCCACCATATAGGATATGTAATAGTTGGAGAAAAATAAAACCGCAAGCCCTACTGTAAACAGCACGCATTTGTTTTCTTTTAAGAGCTTTTCCACACCGATGAGCAGGATGGGCAGCCAGATCACCCCGTCGAGCCACATCAGCGACATGGAATACACGATGTTATAGGACATCAGCGCGTAAAAGACCGAAAACGCCGCTGCCGACAGATCATGCCGGTGGTACCGGTACTCCAGATAAAAGGAAAACGTCATGCCGCAAAGCCCCACCTTGAGCAGGTTGAGCACCATAATCGCCAGCGGCAGCTGTTTAGCCGGGAACAAAAGGGTGATAAGCGACAAGGGGCTTGCCAGATAATAGGCAAAGATCCCCAAAAAGCTGCCTCCAAGCCCCATGTCCCAGGTGTATAAAAAGCTGTCCGGACCTAAAATCATCTCCCGCATGGCGGCGAAAAAGTCCACATACTGCTGATCCAAATCCATGATGAGGACGGTTTTGTCTCCATAAGGCGACATGCCGAATACCGCGTAGGCGATCAGCAAAACCGAAATGGACACAAAAAACACACAAATCCCCGTTAATAAATAATTTTGAACCGTTGTCCTTGAGGTTTTCACTCCTCTACTCCTCCTTGCCGGTCTGCCGCCTGTAAAAGGCGGCAGATCAATCCCCCGTTTTCTGCTTCCGAATGATCGAGCCCGCCTGCGCCCCCTGCGCCGACGGAAGCATAAAGTTCATCAAAGCGTGCCGGGTGTCCGGAATCGGTTCCCCCTGCTCGTCATACAGCGCCTCTACCGTCATGGAAAAAGGCGGCTTTCCAGGCTCTAAAACCTCCACCTGATCGCCTATAGCCATCTTGTTGCGCTGGCTGCACAACAGGCGGCCGTTTTCATATCCGGTCGCCATAGCGACCACGTCATAATTTCGCTCATACCCTCCGTTTTCGTAATACTGCCCTTCTTCCAGCGGGCCGTAGTAAAAGCCGGTGCAGTAGCGCCGGTGGCTGACTTTTTGCACCTCTTGCAAAAGCCATGCCGGGAGGGTGAATTTTCCCGGGGAGCCCTGCTCTTTCCACTGAAGATAGGCGTCCACCCCGCAGCGGTAGGCGTTTGTCACCACCGACACATAGTAGGAGGATTTCGCCCTCCCCTCGATCTTTAAGCTGGTGATCCCCGCCTCGCACAGCTCATCAATGTGCTCGATCATACACAAATCCTTGCTGTTAAGGATATACGTCCCCTTTTCGTCCTCGTAAACGGGAAAATACTGCCCCGGCCGCTTTTCCTCCATCAGATGATAACCCCAGCGGCAGGGCTGGGCGCATTCTCCCCGGTTGGCGTCCCGGCCAACGATGTAATTGGATAAAAGGCACCGGCCGGAAAACGAGACGCACATCGCCCCGTGAACAAAAGCTTCGATCTCCAGATCTTGGGGCGTTTTCTGGCGGATTTCCCGGATCTCCGGAAAACTTAACTCCCGTGCTAATACCACACGCTTGGCTCCCATCCGGTAAAAGGCGTTTGCTGTGGCATAATTGACTACCCCCGCCTGGGTGGAGATATGAACCTCCATGTTTGGGCAATGCTCTTTAACGAGTGACAGCACGCCGATATCCGAGACAATCAGCGCGTCCACCCCTGCCTGTTCCGTGTTTTTTAAAAACCCCGGAAGTTTTGCAAGCTCCTCGTTGCGGGGCAGGGTGTTACAGGTGACATATACCTTCACCCCGCGGCTGTGGGCGTATTCCACCGCCCGGGGCAGCGACTCTTCCGAAAAATTGGCGGGAGACGCCCGCATCCCGAAAGCTTCCCCGCCTAAGTAAACCGCATCGGCACCAAAGCGGACGGCTGCCTCCAGGCGCTCCCAATCCCCGGCGGGCGCTAACACTTCCGGCCGGACATCCATAAACAATCCTCTCCTTTCCTCAAGACACAGCAAAAGGCGGAAAGCGGCGTCGCTTTCCGCCTTTTTTAAAGACTATCGAAGCCCGGCCTTTCTGAGATTGGCGTTATGCTGCTGCAATGTTTTGGCGTAGAAAAACTCTTTTGTCTCCAGGTTGGAGCAGAAATAATAGTAATCGTTATCCTCCGGATACAAAGCCGCTTTGATGGCGTCCAACCCCGGGTTGCAGATGGGTCCCGGCGGCAGGCCGTCCCCCTCATAGGTGTTATAAGCCTTGTACATCTCCTCGTTTTCCAACGCGTCGTAGGGCTTGATATACTCCTCTACATATTTGCGGGTGGGGTCGCTTTCCAGCTTGGGATATTCCTCAGGGTTTTCCAGCCGGTTATAAAAGACGCCGGCCACCTTTTTCATTTCAGCCGGATCGCCGGCTTCCGCCTGGATGATAGAAGCCAGGGTGATGGTATCCTCCAGGGACATATTCAGCTCCTCCATTCGGCCCCACAAATCGGTGGTGATTTTGTTCTCAAAATTGGTCAAAATCGTTTTGGCCACCGATTCCGGCGCCTGGCCAAGGTAAAATTCATAGGTATCGGGGAACACATACCCTTCAATGCGATGGAATTTTAAGGGATCGTTTTCCACATACTCTTCAAAGGGCAGATCAAAGGTCTGCTTGTTGATGACGTTGATAAAATCTTCCGCCGGACAAACCTCGGCGTCTTCCAGCGCCTGGGCCACATCCTGCAGCGTCTCCCCTTCCTTGATGGTAATCCTGACCGCGTCCAGCTTGGGGGCGTTTTGCTGCAGCTCGTCGATAATCTCCTCATAGGGCATCTGGCTATTAAGGTTATAGATGCCATACTGGAAATTTCCGCCCTCGCCGTTCATCTTCACCACAAACCGGAACAGCCAGGCGTGGTTGATAACGCCGTTTTCCTGCAAGATCTCGGCGATATCCTTGGTGGTAGAATCCCGGGGAATAATAACCTGGATGTCCTTATCTTCTTTGTAAAGGCCCATCACGTCGTTAAGGGTGAGCAGGATAAACCCGGCAAGCAGCACCGAAATCCCCACAATAACCCCTGTAAAGGCAATGACGACGCCCAGGCTCTTTTGTTTTTTCTTTTTCTTCTTTTTCTTGCCGCCGCCTTTTTGGGGCGCGGCGTCCGAAGGCGCCTCCTCCAGAGGATTAAGGCTGTCCATCGCCTCGTCGTCCAAATTCAAGGTGAATTTGGGCTTTTCCTCTTCCGCAGCGTCCTCTGCTTTGGCTTCGTCTTCTCCGGCGGGGGATTCCTCCGCCGGCGCCGCCTGCTCCGGCTCCCGTGTTTCCTGCACCGGGTTTTCCCCAGCTGTCTTTTCCCGGGGTACCACTTGCTCTTTTTCCGGGGTTACGTCCTGATCCTTCCGATTTTCGTCCACGTTTCTCACCTCTCCCCGCTGGACTCAGCGGAGAAACTCCTTTCCTGATAAGATACCTTTTGTTGTCATACCCGGCACACATGATTTTCGGACAGGATCTCCTGTCTTTGTAACCTCTTTCACTGTTTTGGCATAGGATAAAGCAAAACACGGAAACGAGGTGAACGCAATGTGTGGCAACGGTTTTGGCGGTAACTGCACCTGGATCATCCTGCTGATTTTGGTGTTCGTGTGCTGCTGCGATTAATCCTTGGTACATCCCGATTTTATCCGGTTGTTTCAAAACTCATCCTCACGCAAAAACGCTCCCGCCCGGGGGCGTTTTTGTCTTACAGAGGATCTTTTGCAAACCGCTTTACATATTTTTCGGTAATTAAAATATCCACCGGGCGGTCATACCGCCCGTGGGGAAGCCGGTTTTGCATACAGGCATTGTAGCAAACCCCAGCCGTTGTCCCTGGAAAGCCCGCTAAAAAACGATCGTAATACCCTTTTCCATACCCCAAGCGGAAGCCCTGCATATCAAATCCCAGGCCGGGAACAATGCAAAAAGCGCCGGAAAAATCCGTGAGCTTTTTACATTTTGCAGGAACAGGTTCCAATACCGAAAAGGTGCGGGGCTCTAAATCTTCGAAACTTGTGATACGGTAAAACTCCATGAGGCTCGTCCCGTCGATGCACCGGGGAACGGCTACAGCCTTTCCCTCATCCAGCGCTTCGGCGATCAGCCGATGGGTGTCCACCTCAATGGGGGTGGACACAAACGTCAGCAGCAAGGAGGCCTCCCGGTATTCTTTTAAGGAGAGAACTTTTTTGAAAATCTCCTCGTCCTTTTGCTCCTTTACTGCGGGGAGCATCTCCCGCCGGATGGCCTTAAAACGGTCCCGCAGGTCCTTTTTGACCTGCCGGATGTCTACCCTTCCCATTGAACGGAGGCCGCCAGCTTATAGGCGCGGTCTTCCCCGCAAAGCTGTTTGGCCAAGGCAAAGGCGAACTGGTTGGCAGCGCCGGCGCCTTTAGCGGTGATGATTTTGCCGTCGACGCAGACCGGCTTTGCAAGCACCTCCGCGCCGGCAAGCTCTTTTTCAAAGCCGGGGAAGCAAACCGCCCGCTTGCCGTTTAAAAAGCCTTTATGCCCCAAAATAGAGGGCGCGGCGCAGATGGCGCCGATATAAGCGCCTTTCTCCCACGCGGCGTCCAGCACCTGCTGAACCACCTTGGATTTTTCTAAATTCAGCGTACCCGGCATTCCGCCTGGCAGCACCACCATTTGCATCTCCGAAAAATCCGCTTTCTTATCTTCGCAGTCGCAGGTGATCGTAATCCCATGAGAACCGGTAACCGTCTTTTTGCCGATCCCCACCGTCGTCACCTTGACGCCCTCACACCGGCGCAGGTAGTCGATGGGGGTAATCGCCTCGACCTCTTCAAATCCGTCTGCCAACAATACATAGACCATTGCTTGCGACCTCCCGACTTTTGTCAATCGTCCAACATCAGCGCCATGTACGGCGCCTGTGAAAGTCCAGAAAGCGCCCGTGAAAACTCCTCCGACAAGGGGCGGCACATGCCGTAAGGCACGCCGTCCTCCCCCAAGGGGGCATACTCCGCCACTCGAACGGCCGGGGAACCTTCTGTCCTTATATGGGACAAAAACGCTTTTTCCCCTTCCCGCGGCAGGTCGGTTTCCATTAAGGCTGCTTTCCTTTCTATCATATAACAAATCCCATAGCCTTGTCCAGATTTTTCCCTAAATTTATAGGATTTTCCGCCAAAAAAACAAAGCTCCCGATAAACATAATCCAAAAGCTTTTCCCCCTGCTCCACATAAGCGGGATACCGGCGCAGATAATTCCGATGCAGCCGGACAAACTCCTGTTGGGAGAGCGCGGAAACCGTCCCCTTTGGCTTTTGCGGAACTGCTACCTCCCGCCACCGGCGGTAAAAGGCCGTTTGAAACCCAAGCCGTTTATAAAAACCGAACAATTCCGGCGTGGCAGGCACTAAAATGATCCCCTGCGCGCCTTTTAAGGCGCATTCCCGGCAGACTTCGTTAAGCAGCCGGCTCATGCACCCTTTCCCCTGAAAATCCGGGTGGGTGGCCGCCGCGAACACATACTGCAAAGGGAAAGACCTTTCCCCTATCCACAGCGTACAGTCAAACAGCCGGAGCATCGACGCGATTCGGCCATCCTGGCGCAGCACCGCCGTCTCCTGAGGCACAAAGGCCGTGTCAAAATAAAAATCGATCCCCTCATCCCGGTCGCCAAAGCAGCGCTTCCAAAGCTGCCAAAGCTCCTCCCGGTCAGAGACAGACGCCCATTCCACCTGTATTTCCTCCTTACACCGGCTCCCGCCGGGCGGTAAACTTCTCCAGTAAAATCGCCGGGCGGTAGGAAAGCTTTGCTTTCCTAAGCCCCTCGGAGCCGGTGTCGTCTTCCCGGTTGATATACTGGTAATCCGAGGCCGCGTATCTGGCATACTCCTGATTGATGGCCGGATAGGCCCCCTGGATGTCGGCAAAGGCCTTTTCAATGTGCACCACATAGGTGTTGCTGTTTAAAGGCTCTCCCACCGTAAAGGCGATCACCCTGCCGTCCACCCGCAAAAGACCGCCGGTAAATCCCAAATCAAAATAATAATCCAGGGCCTTGAGCACCGCGCAGGACTCCGCTTTTTTGGAGCAGTTGTGCTCGCAGTCGTTAATCACGCACCACTCCTTGTGCATTTGCCGGCATTCCTCCAGGTTTTCCCGGGTAATCGGCTCAAAACGCCAGTCGTTTTCCTGAAACCGCCGGATGTGGTTGCGCTTCCCGTGGTATTTTTTCCCCGAAAGGGTGATCAGATCCTGAGCGTTATAGATATAATCAAAGGTGTCCCGATCGGAGGTAAAAGAAAACTCCCCCGGAAAAAGGCTTTCCAGCTTGTGGCGGGAGCTTTCCAGCACCGAGTGAAACTGCAAAGGCTTGTCCCGCTCCCGGCAGTATTCCGCTAGCTTATCCACACAGGCTTTTAAATCGCCGTTTCCCACCGGGAACAAAAAGGAAAAGTCCTCCTCCCCGCCGGCTTTGGCTACATACATCCCCTCCACCTGGGCGATCTGCACCCCGTAGGCTTCGCTCCAGATAAAGTTCCCGCCGAAGGTGTATTCACAGCCCGGCAGGTTCCCCGCCGCGATCAGCGGTTTTGCCCAGCTTTGATCCTCCAGACGCATGTCTGCAAAGTGTAGCATAAATTCCTCCTACCTGATACCAAATTATAAAAGCAAATATTCAATCTCCCGCCAAAGGGATTCCTCCACCGTTTCCACCGGCAAAGGTTCCTCCCCTTCGCTGCATCGGATCACTGTCCAGCCGTCCGCCTTGGCGGCGTACCGGGCCGCCTTTTCACAGCGGGCCATATACTCCCGATTTTGTTCGTGCAGGTCCTTTTTGGCCTCGTCCCCCTGATACCGGGACAAAAGAAGCCTGTCCGCCACCGGGCGGGGCATATCCAGATAGATGACTTTATTAGGTTGCGGAAGCCCCAGCCGATTATACTCAAAATCCCGGAGCCAATCCATAAATTCCGGCCACCGATCTTCCGGGAGTTTGCTCATCTGGTGCATCATGTTGGAAGTCACATAGCGGCTCGCCAAAATCACCGTGCCCGCCCGGTAATCCTGTTCCCAGAATTTTTTAAAAGAAGCGTACCGGTCCACCGCGTAAAAGCTGGAGGCGGCATAGGCGTTGACTCCATCGGCGCTTTGGGAAAGCTCGCCGTTTAAATACATTTTCACCAGCGCGGAGGAGGGCTGACTGTAGTCCGGGAAGGAGATAAGCTTTACCTGCTTTCCTGTCCGGCGTATCCGCTTTGCCACCCGGTCTGCCTGGGTGGATTTTCCCGAGCCGTCCAGGCCGTCGATCACAATCAGCATAGCTTACTCCCCTTTCATCTCCCGGTAGCGGGCGCGTACCTGCTCCATCTTCCCGCAGCTCATCTTTCCTTCGGAGCAGCCGCCCCGCACGCAGGAAGGCCCTGCGTTTTTAAACAAGGTAGGCGCTACCTCATACACCAGCCGCAGCATCTCGTCCGCCACCGCCCGGATCTCCCACTGGGCCCGGTTGCAGCAGCGGTGCTTAAAGAAGTTCATTAAGCTCCTGGCGTTCATGGTGAGGATCATCTTGGTGTCACAGGCGTTGGGAAGCACAAAGCGGGCATCCTCGATGGCCTTTTTTTCCGCCATGCTTTTGGCCTGTTTTTCAGTTTTTCCTTCCTCTAAAAATATCTGGTAGTGCTTTTGCGACAGGATGTCCGCCAGTTTATTATAGCTTTTTAAGGAGGCGTCCATGGCCTTTAAAAATTCCTCTTTCGCTTGGGGGACAGCTTCGATCTCCGGCGGAGTGACAAACGCAAAATCGTTTTCCTTTACATACCGCTGGCTCTGTACCGAAAAGGAGGCGAGCCTATGCCGGGTGATCTGGGCTAACAGCGACCGGGACACCCCTTCGATGCCGAAGGTAAAGCTCACATGCTCGATGGGGCTTTCATGGCCCAACCCCGCCAGCATCTCCACAAAATCCGAAGCCTTTTCCTCGGTGAGCCCCTCATAAACCGTGTCAATAGTGCTGGCGGAGTAACAGAGCCTGGCCGCACAGGCGATGGTTTTTTCGGGATTAGGCGTGTAAGTAAGCAATGTGACCTTCATGGTAAACTTCCTTTCTGATTGGGCGGGCTTGTCCGCCGTCTTATCAATAAAATCTGTCTCTCGCTATATAACATGGGGTTTTTGGGGGCGGAAAACGCCCGCCCCCAAAATACCCTCTGTCAGCACTCGGTGCTGGGGATGTCGTCGCAGTCCATTTCAGACAGCCGCGGCGGGAAGAACTCGTTAACCGGGAACTTAATGCGCTTAAACAGCTCGCAGGGATCGTCGGAGGTGGAAACACATTCCTTATCCGGCACGCAGTAATCGTATACCGGCACCATCGTCTGCACCGAACGCTCCAGCTGCACGATGGAGAACAGCCCCAGCGTCACCAGCACCAGGCGGTTGGTCGTGCCTCCGGTAAAGTTGCCTTCAAACCGGGCCGCAATCGCCGCAGGGATGTTGACAGCGGGCTCGCACCGGTTGGCCGGACAGTCGCACACATGGCTGGAAAGGCAGATAGGATCCACCACCTGTACACTTGCTCCCTATTAGGAAGGTTTAAACCTCCACAGTTTGCAGTCTTTTTAAGTAAACTTTTATGTTGCCGTCCTGATGGACAATGATCTTGTCAAGGATTTCCCTGAGCTCTACATTGGTCCAGGTGCCAAGGTTTAAAAACCGTTCAATCTTGGATGCCGCCTGTTGGACGGCATCTTCGTCTTCCCGGAAGGGGACGCACAGGGACTGAGCCTGTTTCACTACCTGCTGAATGCGTTCTTTTTCCTGCTCGATCTTTTTTATGTTTGCTTCCAGTTCCTCAATGGTGATAATATCCCTGGCGTACATATTTTTATACTTGTCTTTTAAAGATTCCATTTTAAGAAGCTGTTTTTGGGTGCCTTCTAAGTCATACTGCTGTATCGTTTTCTGGTATTGCCGCTGGTATTCCTGCATCACCGAAGCGATAAATTCGGATTTGTGTTCCACAAATCCGCCCAGATACGCCGTCAGCCTCTGCGTAAGCTCCCCTTCGTCAACAGCAAAATGATTAGGGCACCGGGAAGCTGTATACTGATCGTTCATAGGGCAGCGCCAGCGGATATAGGTGTTTTTGTACCGGTATACCTTTCTGGAAAACGAATATCCGCAGTGTCCGCATTGTATGAGCGTGCTGAAAAGATGCTTCGTGCTGTATCTTCCGGGCATGTGCGTATCATGGGTTTGATGCAGCTGCCGCCTTTGCTCCATAATGGCCAAAGCCCTGCAAAAAGTTTCTTTGGGGATGATCGCTAACTCCGGCCGGTCATGAACGAAATGCTCGGATTCCGGCAGCAAAACCTGCTTTCCGGTGATAAAATCCACCGTTTCATATTTGTTGTTAATGAGCGTCCCGCAGTAGATGGGATTTGTTAACAGCCGTCTGACCGTTTTGGAGCACCACAGCCCGTTTCGTTTTCCCCGGATTCCCGCTTCGTTTAAGGAAAGAGCGATTTTTCGGGAGCCATACCCTTCTTTTGTATACAGCTTAAAAATCTGCCGGACAACCGCCGCCTCTTCCTCGTTAACAGCCAGATGGAACGTGTCTGTCTGGTCATAGCCATAGATCAGGTTGGGAACCCTTCCCTTTCGGGCGTTCTCTTTTTTCCCAAAGCGAACCCGCTTGGAAAGGTTCTGGCTTTCCTCCTGGGCCAAGGCGCTGAAAAGGGTTAACACAAATTCCGACCCGCCCAAAATGGTTTGGTTGTTGGAAAGAAACTGCACCTCAATATTTTCTCTGCGCAGTTCCCGTGTGGCGTTTAAAAAGTCCACGGTATTCCTGGCAAACCGGGAAATATCCTTTACCACCACCATATCGAATAAGCCCCGTTTGGCGTCCTCAAGCATCCTCATAAACTCTTTTCTGTTAGCCGTCTGCTTGCCGGAAATCCCCTCGTCCGCATAGATCCGAATCAGGTTGTGGCCCTGCTTTTCCGCAAATTCTTCAAAAAAGGTTTTTTGGTTTTCCAGAGATTCCAGCTGCGCCTCTTTCTCTGTACTCACCCGGCAATACGCTACTAACCGCATCTTTTCCTCCTTCGCCGGTTAGCAGTGCGTCAAACCTTGTATTATTCTACCATTTTCGGTATCTTTGGTCAACACACCGCCGGATACAGCAAAGGGAGTGGAAAACCACTCCCTTTACAGCTTGTCGACAAAGTCGACTGCGCTTAGAAGAGGGGCCAAGCCCCCTTCTAACATCCCCCTGCAAATCCTGCAATAGCCGGATTTGCTATTATAAAAGCAACTAAAATAAGTTCTTGACGGTCTACAAAGGTGTAAAACACCACTTCCTTTGCTTAAGGATTTATTTTTTCATCCAATAGTTTTTGGACGATGATTTTTTTTAATTGTTCCTGAACGGCCTTCGTTGTATTGGGGTTTATAAATGTGAATTTCACCTTGGCTTTTGGGGATTTTTTCTCCAACTGCACCACTCCCCGCGTTTTGCTAGTATATCTCTATATCTCTATGTCCCCCGCAGACTGTATATTCCTGCGCTCTCAAAACCGCCGGACTCCGGGACGGCACCTTCCGGATGGAAAATACGCCAGGCCCGGTATCCAGCGAGTGCGGATCTTCTTGGCTTTGACTGGCTTTAAGAAAACGAAGCTTTTATGATTTTCAATTTTGCAAAATACATAAAAATAAGTTTTTGTTTGGGCGATAATCAAGCTTTTTGTCAAAAAAATTTAAGTATTTTGTTAAATAAAAGTAAGCGCTTTGTTAAATACACGGATTGTATTTTTGAATTCAAAAATATATGATGAATATAGAAGAAGCTGCTTCTTGTATTCGTCAAACCATGAAGAAAATATACGCAAAGGAGGAGATCGCTTGAAAAACATACCCATTTTCTTGCGCCAGCTTTGGCAAAGCATAAAAAGCAATGGATCGACCTATCTGCTCTTTTTTCTGGTGTTGTCCGTTACCATTTCTGGCATCCTTTATTTTTTTGTTTCAGCAAAAACCCATGATGCGGAACAGATGCAGTATAACGAGAATACGCAGGTTGTAACAGTGGGGCTAGAAAGCAACCCTTCCCAGGATCAAATCTTAAAAATAGCCGAAACAAAAGAATTTCCTTTTGAAAACATCCTTTTTTATGGGCAGCTGGACGCCGCTTCGGAAGAGGCAGACGCACCGGTAATTTATGCCGAATTTACATCCACCAATCGTATGGTTTATGGCGAAGGGATCACGCCGCAAAGCACCCAAAGCCAGGCGGACGTGGTCGTGGTGCCCACCGCTTATAAAAATGCTCATCCGGGGGAGGACAGCGTTACCCTTAACGGGAAAACCTATCAAATTACCGGAGAGTGGAATACCCCCCGGAACGCTTTTTGGCTCCCCTATTCCACCCTGCTGAAAGACCGGTTCCGGCTGGATCAAATGCTTATTCAGCTGCACTCCCCTTTCACCCAAAAAGAGCTGGATTCTGTCCGGACGGTGGTTGAAAACGCCGGCATTTCGTTTTCGAATATTCAAGTCCCGGAATACGATATGGAACTGCAAAACAGCATGCAGTTCAGCGTCCTCATGACGGCAGGGGTTTATTTTATAGCTGTTATTAATTTTGCATATTTGTATTTTTATCTGCTGCAAAAACGCCGGCATACATACGCCATTTACCGGACGGTCGGCATGTCCAAACAAAAGGCTGTGCTTTATCTTGCCGCCGAGGTCATCCTGTTGTTCACCCTCAGCTACATCGCAGGAGCGCTGTTGGCGCAGTTTGGTATGATCGATCTGCTCGCCAAGCTTCTTGATTTAAGCGTTATGGCCCTGTCTGTCAAAGACGCGCTCTTCCTTTATCTGGTTATGCTGATCCCGACGCTTGCGGTTATGTTGGTGGCAATTTTTAGATTCCTGCACGTTCCGGCCGTTCAGGAACTGAAAGAAAGCGAGGGGGTATAGGCATGAAGACACTGCTTCTTTCGATTAAAATACTTAGAAAAAACAAGATACTCAGTATTTTGCTGTGCATCGAAATGATCGCCGCTTTAATTTTACTGTCCACAACCATCAACAGCTGGGACCGCACCTATAAGGAATTTAACATTATCCACCGCGCCGGGCTGGAAGATTCCTTGTTTTTTATGGGAAGAATGTCTACGCCTGTGGAAGTACAGGAAAACGGCAACACCGTCATGCACCAAAAAACCGATGAATCCTATAAACAAGACATGCTGCAATATTTGTCCGGCATCGACGGCTATTTAGGGCGAAGCTCCCACACGGGGATTTCACTGAACAACGGAACCAATACAACGTTTGTCAGTTCTTTTGACCCGCTGACTTCCGAAAAACTCCGGCAACCCACCACTAAAGGGGACTGGTATACCGATGTTACGCTGGACAACGGCAGGATTCCCTGCGTTATCATGGATACCCACGCCACCCCTTCCAGCTACCGCATCGGCGATGTGATTAAAGGAACGCCGACTGTTTATTACAATGACGAATATGACGATGTAGAAAAAAATTATTCTTTTGAGCTGGAGTTCCAGGTTGTGGGAATTGTAGACCGCATGAACGCTTTCATGCTGAATAATGGCGATACGGCCATCTATGGCGAGGACGCCGCCGCCCTCAGAGACATATTCTACCGCGTGCGGCCCAACACGACGACTGTCTTGTGCGGCGAAGTCCCGGGCGTTGAGCCGGAGGACCAGATGTACGGCCTTCTCTACTTTGACAATCAAAAAATTGACGAGACCCAGCTTGAGCAAATTCACGATAAGATTTCGCAATACGGTTACTGCTACAAGATTTCCGACATGGCTAAAACAACACAGCGGGTCATCAAGCAGGATAACCGTATTCAGATCCCCCAGGCGCTTGTTCTCAGCATGATTGTGATTACCGGGCTTATCTGCATTACACTGCTCAACGCCAAAAAACAAATAAGGACCTTTGGTATTTATGGATTATGCGGGGCAAGCTGGCCTCGCTGCCTGTTTATCTATTTCTGTTACTTTTTCATCCTGCTGCTGGCATCCTTCCTAGTGTTTATCGTCTTTATGGCTTGTAACTATATGGCCGACAGCAGAGGCTTGTTTTACCTATACTATTTATCCGCCAAAACAGTAGGGCTTTCTTTGCTGGTCTGTGTGGTTATTTCTTTGCTGTCCACCCTGATTCCTTATGCAGGCGTTAAAAAGAAATCCCTGATTTCCAGATATCACACCAATTAGGCCGGGAGGAAAAGACAATGATTGAACTGAAAACACTGAACAAAATCTATAACAAAGGAAAATCCAATGCGTTCCACGCCCTGAAAGATATTGACTTTACCGTCAGTCAAGGAGAAATGGTGGCGATTATGGGGCCGTCTGGCGCGGGAAAATCCACCCTGATGCATGTGATTGGAACGGTGGACAGTTTTGAAAACGGCGTATATTTGTTTCAGGGGAAAAACGTCGGGCTTATGTCCGAAAAACGGAAAGCGGCTTTGCGGGCGAAAAAAATCGGCTTTGTGTTACAGGATTTCGGGCTGATCTCCGATGAAACAGCGCTCAGCAACGTGATGACGCCGCTGTTTTTCGGAAAAGCCCGCCTGCGGGATATGAAGGCTAAGGCCCTTCAGGCTTTAAAGGCTGTTGGAATCGAAAACCTGGCCAAAAAGAAGGTTAAGAATTTATCCGGCGGGCAAAAACAGCGGGTGGCGATTGCAAGGGCGATTGTCAGCGATCCTGTGCTGCTTCTGGCAGATGAGCCGACAGGAGCGCTGGACACCAAAACCTCCGCCGAGATTATGGATATCTTTGCAAACCTGCATCAGAAGGGAAAAACTATTTTAATTGTCACCCACAATGATGAAGTCGCCGCACAATGCGAGCGGACAGTCCAAATTGTCGACGGCAAAATAATTGAGTAGAAATTTTGTGTTTTTTAAGGGGGTTGTTGTTATCGGATATGAAGGGAAGAGCCAGACGAAACGCCCGGCTCTTCCAATTCCCCGGAGCATTTTGCTCCGGGGATTTTCTTTTTATTGGACAGTGTGGGAGGAATGTGGTAGACTGAGGGTGAAAGAAAGCCTGAATACTATGGGAGGACATTGGCGGATAGGAGGGTATATTTTTTCATATGAAAGTGTTAGGCATTGTTTATGAGGACTTAATTAGAAATTATAAAGCCTTTTTGGAATATGCTTTCAAAAACAGTGATGTTTTTTCCGTTATTACCCATTTGAAGAATCCTGATTTTAATCCGCTGTCTACTGAGTGCCGGCATGATAAAATATTACAGACACTGAAACCATACTTGGTTAGGCAAATAATCGGAATTCAAAGATGGAGTAATGATAATTCCAGTGATAATCATACTGTCATGAAAATCTATGCAAGCAACAAAGACTCGTTAGAAAAAATGTATTTGCTTGACAATTTTCTATTATCCATACAGAATGATTTGCCTGAAGATCTGTGTTTTTATAAGAAGAACAAGATATGGATTTCTACGGTCTCGCACGAGGATCTGGCTTTTCTTTACTCCACGTCCAAAAACGATTTGCATTTTTTGGAGAGCAATCATATAGATTTCTTTTCAGAAGGGTCTATCTCCCCTTATAAGCTTCCCCAAAAATAGGGAAAAAGAATCAGGTGTTTTACCCAGCCTTTCTTCGGAAAACAGTATGATAAAGAGGTGAAATTGATGACTTATGAGGAAGAAATTGCATATCGCGAAGAACTTCTTCAAAAAGCACGTGATGGCATGAAAGTTACATCTGAAGAACGTCTTTGGTCGCAAACACATTCCGTATATAATAGGCGATTTGGCTTTCCTTATTATAATGTTTCTATTGAAACTCTAGAACCGAATCAGTGGTATTCACTTGCCATAAACATGGAGTCCATTGGATACAAAGACAGGATTTTACCCATTATCTCTGTCCCTGCTGGAAAAGGACAAATTATTACCGACTTTGAATTAACCGATTTACGCGGTAATAAAAGTCTTGGAAAGCCTGTTAAGATGTTGGGGCTTACGCTGGATTTAGCACATCGGGAATGTAATGTTAAGTACTATTCTGCATTAGGCATTTTAGCAGTAGGGTATGAATGTGATTATCTTGATACAGCGCAAAATCTGCATATGCGAGAGTCATCCTCTACTGGGGCTACGAATTTTGCCATGACAAAACAAATGGTTAATGATCATATGGTACGATACCATTGTAAATCTCCTGTGGAGGATTCATTTGACGCCATGATTTTTACAATCAAATGGACCAAGTGTAATGCGCGCTGAAATAGAAACATCAGGTGCATAAACAAGTATAACACTTGGTGAAAACTTAGAAAAAGGTCCTGGCAAAACGCCTGGACCTTTTTCTATTCATATGCTCTGTAATTGTTTACATAAAACAAGCGCACAGCCAGCAAACCTCCTATCATGCTCTTACCATCTTCCTAATAGGGGGCAATTATGTGTACACTTGCCTTAGGCAGGTTGTTATGGGCCAGATTGTCGTCTGCCGTATCCGAAGAAAAGACGCGCACGCTGCCCTCGCTGCCGTACAGAATGACCTTTTTGCTGAACATCGCCAGGCCAGATGCCTGAACCGGGGACGCTGTAGGCGACTGGAAGATCTCCACTTTTACTTCAAAGAAGAAGGTCATATCCACCGAGTAAAAACCTTTGTTAAAAGGCACAGGCTCGGTGTCGATATAGACGTTAAGTACTTCGACTTTCCGGCACTTTACATTGAGTGCCGAGTCGATCAGCGGCTGGGTAGTATCGGTAAAATACACCTGCAAATCTTCCAGGCAGTCTTTGTCGCTGCACGAGTCGAAAATCCTGCCGGCGTCGATGCACACCGCTTCTTTAAAGCAGTTGCTTCCAGCGCTTCCCAGTGGCGAACAATTTTTGTCAACCATAAGAAAAATTCCTCCTAATAGTTATTAAAGCGTTTGCCTCAATACCATAGTATGAGGAAGTTTCCAATTCGTGACGTTTTTCCATTAGAACCTATCAGACTTTTTGCAGTTTTGCAAAGTTCGCCATGATTTTTTTGGTCCCCACTTTGTCAAAATTCACTTCCACCAGGATATCGTTGGCCATAGGCGACATGCTGACCACCACGCCGTTTCCAAAAATCTTGTGGGAAACCGTATCCCCTACTCCGTAATCGATGGATGCTGTCTTCGGTTCCTTTTTTAAGCCCACCGTGCTTTCCACCGGCTGTACCCGGCGGGCGGCCGGCGGCGTATAGGCAGGGGTCTGCCGCATAACCTTTACTGTGGAATCGGTGACATCTTTAAGTTCGTCGGGGATCTCTCCGATAAAGCGGGAGGGGCGGTTGCGGTTTGTCTGGCCAAAGATCATCCGCTGGGCGGCGTTTGTGATATAGAGCTTTTCCTTGGCGCGGGTGATACCCACATAAGCAAGCCGGCGCTCCTCCTGCATTTCTTCCATGCTGTTTAAGGACAGATACCCCGGGAAGATCCCATCCTCCATCCCCGCGATGAACACAAAGGGAAACTCCAGCCCTTTGGCCGCGTGCATGGTCATCATAACCACATAGTCGTCATCGTCGTTTAAACTGTCGAGGTCGGTGTAAAGGGCGACCTCCTCCAAAAAGCCGGCCAGGGTGGGTTCGTCGTTTTCCTCACTGTATTTGATGATGTTTGTTTTTAACTCGTTGACGTTTTCCAGGCGGTTTCTGCCCTCTTCCCCCTGGGCCTCCAAAGCCGTCCGGTAGCCGGAAACCTCGATGAGCTCGTCAAACAGCTCCTCTAAATCCCCTTCCTGCTCTTTTTGGCGCAAAGTCTCGATCATATCGGTAAAGGCGGTCAAAGGCTTTGCCTTTTTGGCAAGCGCCGGGAAGGTGTCCGCCTCCCGGAGCACATGGTATAAGCTCTCCCCCATGCCGTCGGCGATTTCTTCCGCGGTGGTCAGGGTGGCGGCGCCGATCCCCCGCTTGGGTTCGTTGATAATCCGCTTGAGGCGCACGCTGTCGCTTGGATTGTCGATTACGCACAGGTAGGACAACACGTCCTTGACCTCCTTGCGGTCAAAAAACTTGGTGCCGCCCACAATTTTATAGGTGATCCCCATTTTCACAAAACAGCGCTCGATACTGGCCGACTGGGCGTTCATCCGGTAAAGTACCGCATGATCGGAAAACTTTCTCCCCTTCGCCACGTTTTCCATGATTTTGGAGGCGATAAACTCCCCTTCCGCCATCTCGTCGTACGCCCGGTAGACCTCTACCTTTTCCCCTTCCCCGTTGGCGGTCCACAAATTTTTCCCCTTGCGCTCGATGTTGTTGCGGATCACGTCGTTGGCGGCGTTTAAAATATTCTGGGTGGAACGGTAGTTTTGCTCTAAGCGGATCACCACCGCATTGTCAAACTGGTTTTCAAAGCTCAGGATATTTTCGATGGTGGCACCCCGGAACCGGTAGATACTCTGGTCATCGTCACCCACCACGCAGAGGTTCTGATGCTTGGCGCTTAAAAGGCTCACCAGCTTGTACTGAGCGGTGTTGGTATCCTGATATTCGTCCACCAGGATATAGCGGTAGCGGTTCTGGTATTTTTCCAGCACGTCGGGAAACTCCGAGAACAACCGCACCGTCAGACAGATAATATCGTCAAAATCCACGGCGTTGGAGTTTAACAGCCGGCGCTGATAGCTCTCATAAATTCGGCCGATCACCTGCCGGCGGTAATCATCCCCGGCGGTGCGCAGGTATTCCTGGGGGTCGACCATCTTGTCCTTGCTGCGGCTGATCTCCCCCAAAACGGATTTGGGCGGGAAATTTTTATCGCTGATGTTAAGCTCCTTGATGACATCCTTGAGCACCCGCTGGCTGTCGTCGGTGTCGTAGATGGTAAAGCTCCCGGTGTAGCCCAGCCGCTCGATCTCCCGGCGCAAAATCCGCACGCAGGAGGAATGGAAGGTGCCGGCGTTGATGTCCAGCGCTTTATCCCCCAGCATGGCGTACAGCCGGTCCTTCATCTCGTTGGCGGCTTTGTTGGTAAAGGTGATCGCCAAAATATTCCAGGGATTGACGGGATAGACCGCCAACAGCCGCTTTTGACGCTCTTTATCCTCCGCTTTTCCCGCAGCTGCCTGCCGCAGAAAATCCAAATCCTCCCCGTCTAAGGAATCCGGCATAAAATCAGACAGGTAGGCATTTCCGTAATCGATTAAATACGCGATGCGGTTGACAATCACGGTGGTTTTGCCGCTGCCCGCTCCCGCCAGGATCAGCACCGGGCCTTTTGCCTGGAATACCGCTTTTTTCTGCATATCGTTCATACGGGAAAAATCCCTGTCCAAAATCTTCCGCTTTAACGACTGAAACTCTTCTGCTTGCTCCTTGGAAACCATGTAACTCTCCTTCTAATCCTTTTGATAAACAGACGCTATTGATGGTATTATAGCATACTGGAACACAATTTGGTAGGCAAAAATTTTTGTTTCATGCTCCTGCCCTTGTGCATATCCGAAAAATCCTCTTTCCATACTAATAAAAAGGGGGTGCCGGCGTTATGCTGAAAAAATCGGAACCAACATTTGAAAAAGCGGTGGATTGTTTCACTATTAAAGACGCCACCTTACTTCAGGAAAGACAAAAGCCAATAAGCCCAGCGCCGCCGTTTGGCGTTTGTTTAAACATCCGGCAGCCTTTTTGCTGGATATTGCCGCCTAAAAGCTGGGAGCACTGGCGCGGGCGCTTCCCGAAGAGAATTGCCGGTTCAAAAGACTTTTCGCCGCCGTGGGAAGCAAAGGAGCCCGGTTTCCCACGACGGTTTCCTCCGTGCTGACAAGGGGCTTTCAAAAGAATCAAATCAGCAGGTAAAAGATGGGGCCGCATACAGTGCGGCCCCATCTTTTCTATAAAAACACCGGAAACTATCGCCTTTTCCTTTCATACACTATCACTGAACCCCTATTTTCAGATGCGGAAAGGAATGGCGTCCATGCCCACTATCTATTTAAGCCCCTCCACCCAGGAGAGCAATCTATACGTCAACGGCGGTACCGAGGAATACTACATGAACCGGATCGCCGACGCGATGATCCCCTATCTGCGCTCCAGCGGCATCCAGTACACCCGCAACACGCCCCAGATGACCGCCGCTTCCTCCATCCGGCAGTCCAACGCCGGCAACTATGACCTGCATGTGTCCATCCACTCCAATGCCGCGCCGGAATCCCGGTACGGACAGGTGCAGGGCACCGATGTTTATTACGCTCCCAACAGCCAAAGCGGCAAACGGTTTGCCGAGATTTTAGCGAACAACATGAAGCGGATCTATCCCAATCCCGACCTGGTGCGGGCGCTGCCCACCACTTCGTTAGGGGAGGTCACCCGCACCCGTGCACCGGCCGCCCTGATCGAGGTGGCGTATCATGACAATCCCGAAGATGCCCAGTGGATCAAAAGCAACATCGAAAACATCGCCCGCGTTATCGTCCAGTCTATCGACGAATATTTCGGCCTGCCCTTTGTCCCGCCGCAGACGCCCCAAACCGGCACGGTCCGGGTAAATTCCGGGCGCTTAAACATCCGCAGCAAGCCGTCTGTGAATTCCGCTATTCTGGCGCAGGCCCCCAACGGAAGCACCCTAACCGTGCTGGGGGAATACCGCGACTGGTATGTGGTCAACTACCAGGGGACGGTGGGGTACGCAAACAAGGCCTATATCAATCTCATGTAGATAAGACATCAAACCGGCACAGATACGCAAAGGAGCTGCTGCAAAGCTTTTGTTTTGCAGCAGCTCCTTTTATAACGGCAATTCCCGGTTTACAAGAGCGAACGGGGGCAGGTTATCCCAAGGCGATGTCCAGCACCATCATCACCGCAAAGCCCAGCATTGCCCCAAACGTCCCCGCATGGGAGTGGCCGCCTCCGTGTGCTTCGGGAACCAGTTCCTCCACCACTACGTAGATCATCGCCCCGGCGGCAAAGGACAGCAAAAACGGCATGACCTGGGCCACCGTGACCGCCAGCACCACGCCGATGATACCGGCCACCGGCTCCACAACGCCCGAAAGGGTTCCATACAAAAACGCCTTGGGGGAAGATACCCCTTCCTTTTTCAGGGGCAGAGAGATGGCCGCCCCCTCCGGCAGGTTTTGCAGCGCCATACCGATGGACAGCGCCAGCGCTCCGGCAAAGGTGGCGGGGGCGCCGGTTTCGGCGGCCAGGGCAAAGGACAACCCCACCGCCATCCCCTCGGGGATGTTGTGAAGGGTCACCGCCAGCACCAGCATGGTAGTGCGTTTAAAAGAGCTGTGAACTCCTTCCGGCTTGTCCGCCCCCACATGAAGGTGGGGCAGAATTTTATCCAGTAAAAACAAAAACAGACCGCCGATGACAAACCCTCCGGCGGCGGGGATCCATTCCGCCATGCCCTGTTCTTCCGCCATCTCAATGGCGGGCAGCAAAAGAGACCACACCGAAGCCGCGATCATCACGCCGGAGGCAAAGCCCAAAAACGCCTTGTGGGCGCTGACCGAGCCGTCCTTTTTGACGAAAAACACCGCGGCCGAGCCGATCATGGTGGCCAAAAACGTAAAACCTGTTCCCAACAGCGCTAAGACAAGGGGATTATTCACAGCCCCACATCCTTTCTGTTTCGATCTGTCCCCGTTACCGGTGGGCGATCATCTCCAAAAGCTCCACGTCCTTGGAGAGCATTCCCTCCTTCACCACCGGCGGGTCGGAGTAATCGGTGGACAGATATTTTTTATTATCATCGGCAAAAACCGTGACGATGATACTGTCCGGGCCTAAAATCTCCTGAGCTTTAATGCAGCCTAGAAAGTTTGCCCCGGAAGAAACGCCGATGCCGATGCCAAACCGCTGAGACAGCATCCGGGCCATGACAATGGAATCCCCGTCGTCCACGGCGATGATATCATCCACCTTGTTCCGGGTGATGATGTCCGGCACAAACTCGTCCGAAATCCCCTGGATCCGGTGGCGGCCTACCCGGTAGCCGGTGGACAGGGTGGGAGAGTTTTCTGGCTCTAACGGAAAGGTTTTCGCATCCGGATTTTTTTCTTTGAGCCTCCTGCCGATTCCCACGGCAGTGCCGCCGGTGCCCACGCCCGCCACCACTCCGTCCGGGACAAGGGAAAGCGCTTCCAGCTGGCGGAGGATCTCCTCCCCGGTACCGTAATAATGAGCCTCGATATTATCTTCGTTTTCAAACTGCCTGGGCAGGAAAACATGGCCGTTTTGGGCCAGCTCTTCCGCCATGCGGATGGAACCTAAAAAGCCCCCTTCTTCCCGGGAGACCAGGCGCACCGTGGCGCCAAAGCTTTCCATCAGCGAGATGCGCTCCCGGCTCATCCAATCGGGCATAAAGATCACCACCGGATGGCCTAAATACCGGCCGATGGCGGAAAAGGATATCCCCGTATTGCCGCTGGTGGCCTCCGCAATGGTGTCGCCGGGCTGGATGGTCCCCTCCCGGTAAGCCTTTTCCAAAATATAAAAGGCCACCCGGTCTTTGACACTGCCGGTCATGTTATACCATTCCGCCTTGGCAAACAGCCGGCGGAGCTGCCCCCGGTACCGGTAGCGGATCTCCAGCAAAGGGGTGTTCCCCACCATCGGCGACAGTTTCTCGAACAACTCGTTCATCCTATTCGTCCCTTCATGGCTTTTCTGTCTTTTAAAGGAAAAGCCGTCTCAGTCTGTTGGTTAATTGTCTGTCTTGGTTGTATTTATCATATGTTATTGTATGCACTCGCCCACCAGCTTGTTGACCAAGGCTCCGTCGGCTTTTCCCAAAGAGAAAAGCCAGCTTAATTTGCTAGTGAGCTATTTTGACTATGCTTATTGTATGCACTCGCCCACCAGCTTGTTGACCAAGGCTCCGTCGGCTTTTCCCAAAGGGAAAAGCCAGCTTAATTTGCTAGTGAGCTATTTTGACTATGCTTACTGTATGCACTCGCCCACCAGCTTGTTGACCAAGGCTCCATCGGCTTTTCACAAAGGGAAAAGCCAGCTTAATTCGCTAGTGAGCTATCTTGACCGTGCTTACTGTATACACTCGCCCACCAGTTTGTTGACTAAAGCGCCATCGGCTTTTCCCTTTACTTTAGGCATCAGCACCTTCATAATAGCGCCCTTATCCTTGGCGGAGGGTTCTGAAATACCAAGCTCTTTTAAAACTTCGCCGATCACCTGGCGGATCTCCTCCTCGCTCATGGACTTGGGGGCATACTGCTCCATCACCTGGATGCGCAGGCGGCACTGGTCGATAATGTCCGTCCGGTCGGAAGGCGCGCTTTCCATGGTCTCCCGAGTCTGCTTGATTTCTTTTAAGATGATGGCGTCTTCCTCCTGCTCGGTGAGGTCTTCCCGCTTATCCTTTGCTTTCCCCTTTAAGGCGGTCAGCAGGATGGAGAGGGCGTCTTTTTTCTCCATCTCCTTGTTTTTAAGCGCCTGCATCATCGCTTTTTGAATATCCTGTGTCTTGCTCATAGCTACTCGTCCCTTTCTGAACAAATATATGGAAAAAAGAGGATGAGCGCTCATCCTCTTTTTCTGGCACTATCCGTTTGTGTTATTTTTTGGAGCCGGAAACGGGTTTTTCGGGTTTTTCCGGCGCCGCTTTTTTGTCCGCAGCTTTAGCAGCGGGTTTTGCTTCCACAACAGCTACCGGCTCGGGCTTTTTCTCTACAATTTTAGCGGGTTCCTCTTTTTTCTCCGCCAGCTTGGCCGGAGCCGCTTTAGTGATCGCAGCTTTCTTTTCCGCCGCTTTAGGAGCCGCCTTTTTCTCCGCAGCTTTGGAGGCCGTTTTCTTGGTTGCTTTAGAAGCTGTCTTTTCCGCCGTTTTGGATGCGGTCTTTTTAGCTGCCGGTTTTTTCGCGGGAGCTTTTTTCTCCGCCGGAGGCTCGCCCACGGCTTCTAAAACCCACTGCTGGTTTTCGCCGTTTACATCCTCCCAGATCTGGATGTGATTGCCTTCTACTGCACTGATTCCCACAACATCCAGGCACTTGTTGGCAGCCTTGCAGAGAATGGTGTAAGCGCCGCCATCCTTGGTTTTGCGAATCGACCACTCCTGAGTGGGAGCGTCGATATCCTCCCACAAATGAACCCAAACGCCGCTGTCCATAGCGCCATACATAATATCGATCACATCGCCGTTTGCGCAGTTCACAATCTTATAGGCACCGCCGGCTAATTTTTTCAGCTTCCAGCGCTGGCTGTCGCTGCCGTTGGGGGCCGCCAGAATGATGGAGCCGTCACTGGCCTGAAGGGCAAGTTCGTTTACTCTCGTCAGGATCACATATTCGCCGCCTGACTTAACCGGGCTTAACGTGCGTTTTTGCTCCTGCATATTTTTGTCCATCACAATCATACTCCTTTAAAAGAAAGGTTAACTCCGGGGTTTTTATATAAGGCTATTATATAGCAATTTCCCCGTGGCTGTCAACAGATTTCACCGCTTCTTTACACGGAAAATGCCCTGTTTAAGCGGTTTGACACAACCATAGTGTACAATATTCCCCTTGCGAAAAAAGCCGAAAAGCGCGTCTTTATCCAGACCGTCAGATCCACTGCAAAAGATCATGAGGGGTGTCTGCCAGATAATCCGCACCGGCATCCATAAGCTCCTTGCGGGGACGAAACCCCCAGGTCACCCCTACCGCTTTGACGCCTGCGTTGTGGCCGGTGAAGATGTCCACGTTGGAATCCCCGATAAACAGGGTCTCCTCCGGGGAACCCCCAAGGGTTTCCATAGTAAATGAAAGGGAGGCGGGATCGGGTTTTTTCGGGAATTTTGGGCTGTTTCCCATCGCGCAGTCAAAAAACCCGGGGGCAAACTCCGACACGATCTGCACCGCAAACTCATGAGGCTTGTTGGAGATCACCGCCAGCTTGATCCCCTTTTGCTTTAATTCCTGAAGCAGCGGAAGAATCCCCGGGTAAAACGCGGTATGCACATGATAATGGGTGGCGTAATAAGCGTCAAAATCCGCCTTAATTTTTTTAAGAAGCTCGGGAGTCCCTTTCCCGCCTGCGGCGCGCTCCACCAGCTTAAACACCCCGTCCCCTACAAAATAACGGTATTCCTCCAGTTCTTTTGCAGGCAGGCCGTTTTTTTTAAGGGCAAAGTTGGTAGCGCAGGCTAAATCCTCCAACGAATTGACCAGCGTACCGTCCAAATCAAATACACAGCAACGGATCATTACTCGTTCTCCTCTCTCTGCTCACTTTTTTCACAGCGTGCAATTAAAAAATAAATTGGTTTTCCTTCTTCAGAGAACATTCTCTCATGCTCCGTCTCAATATTGCCCTCTATTCCGGCGCGGTGGAGATCCTCCGTGCAAAAACGGATGGAAAAGCCGCTTTCGGCAAAATAGCCTTTGGAGTCCATAAACAGCTCCCGGTCATCTGTTTTAAACCAGATCTCGCCCCCCGGCTGTAAAAACGTCCGGTAGGTGGTAAGCTGGCGGGTGTGGGTCAGCCGGTGTTTTTGATAGCTCCGCTTAGGCCATGGATTGCAAAAGTTAATGTAGATCCGCTCCACCACGTCTTCAGGCGACAATACAAGGCTAAGCCGTTCAATGTCGTGCGCGAACAAAAGGACATTGTCCACCGCTCTTCCTGCGGCGGCAAACTCCCCCTCAATATTGCGCTTGCAAAGGGCAAGCATCTCGCTTTTAATGTCCACCGCCAGGTAGTTAATGTCGGGATTTTGGCTTGCCAGTTTCGCCATAAAGCCGCCTTTCCCGCAGCCTAACTCCAGATGCAAAGACTGCAGGCGGACAAACTGCTCCCGCCAAATACCCCGGTTTAACTCAGGGTTCTTTTTATAAAAAGGGCAGGCGTCCAGCTCTGGACGGGCCCAGGGTTTATGCCGAATGCGCATATAATGTTATCTCCTGTGTTGCACGTCTACCGAAAAGCAAGGACAGCTTGATGAATTGTCCTAGCCGGTTCTCCGGGATTTATTATAGCATGTCTGACGCAAAAAGAAAACCCGGGCCTTAGGCGTTATAAAAGCTCCTGAAAAAGATTTTTTCAAAAAAATGAAAAAAGGGCTTGCTTTTTCTAATTTTTGTGATATAATAATTAGCGTTGATTCAATATTGGGGTGTCGCCAAGGGGTAAGGCAACGGTCTCTGACTCCGTCATTCCGAGGGTTCAAATCCTTCCACCCCAACCAAAAAGAAACGACAATTTTCGATCAGAAAATTGTCGTTTCTTTTTGTCCTTTTCGCTATTCAATTTTTATTTTTTCTCTTTTCTAAAAAAGTTTTGAGGCCGGCTTCAAAAACAGTATCTTCTTTATACTAATTTTTCTTTGCTTTACAAATTGAAGAGGGCAGCCGGTAAAAGTGCTTTGATTTTCATCGTTCAAACAATAAATACTCTTGTAGACAAAAAGGGAGAAAAATATGAAACACGGGATTGTTGTCGTTGGGGCAAATGGCAGCGGAAAAACCACGTTTGCTACGGGCCTCGCCGCTGCCCTTGGTTATACTCATATGGATATAGAAACATATTCTTTTTATGATTCTGCTATTCCTTATAAAAGCCCCCGGCCCCGGGAAGAAGTGCAGAGGCTTCTTTTTTCAGATATGAAAAAACATGAACGATTTGTTTTTTCCGCTGTAAACGGTGATTTCGGTGAGGAAATAAACGCCTTATATGACTGTGTGATTTATATGGAGGCCCCTCTTTCCGTTAGGCTTGAACGCGTAAGGCAAAGAAGCTTTGCAAAATTTGGGAGCCGCGTTTTAAAGGGTGGCGATCTATACGAACAGGAACAGCAGTTTTTGGATTTTGTCGCCACCCGGACGATGGATAAAACCGAAATGTGGTTAAAAAAATCAAGCTGTCCTATCCTCTATATTGATGGGACAAAGTCCGTTAAAGATAATGTTGCGATGGTAAAAAAACACCTATCAGTTCTCTTTCCTCCTTTGGGCAGAAAACATGTAGATACATCCTTTAACGGCTGACAACTATTTTTCATCCTTTCCAAGATCCATGGAGCGGGCTACAGAGATACAGCCCGCTCCTGTTGCTTTTCCCCCCGTTTTGCAAGTGCATAAAGCCGGAATACCCTTATAAAATGAATAAAACGAATTATCGTTTTGATGATTTATCTATAAATTTTATATAGTTTATAGATTTTTTGTGTTATCTGTGGTATAGTAAAACTGTAAT
This sequence comes from uncultured Clostridia bacterium, assembly GCA_944386475.1. Taxonomy (GTDB): domain Bacteria; phylum Bacillota; class Clostridia; order Oscillospirales; family Ruminococcaceae; genus Metaruminococcus. Next base: position 90,899 of record CALXBH010000079.1, read on the forward strand.
GCAATAGGAAATATATGTAAGAAAGGAGACAAAGCTAAAAAATCGGGTATCCAAAATGCAAAAGGCATTTTAAATTAGGGAGGTCAGAAAATGAAACTGCACAAACGGATACTGGCGCTGCTTTTATCCATGTCGCTAGCAGCGACAGTGATCGGCCCGGCACAGATTCTAGCGTCCGGCGCTGAGGGAACCAAGATCGTCGACTTAAAAACGGAGGATCTCACAAATCCTGTGGGAATCGATGCGGCTAACCCCACATTCAGCTGGAAGATGGAGTCCTCTGTTGTCGGCCAAAAGCAAACTTCCTACCACATCGTGGTAGCAGAAGACCGCGCGTTAACCAGGGTCGTCTGGGATGACACCCAGCAAAGCGATCTCTCCGTAGGAATCAAGTACCAGGGCGATGAGCTGAAGTCCTCCACCACCTATTACTGGCAGGTAACCGTACAGGATAAGGACGGAGCGGAGGTAAAATCCGACATCGCCACCTTTGAAATGGGGCTGTTGGACGCAAACGCCTTCGATGATACCCAGTGGATCGGGTACACCGACAGCTTGTCGGATACAACCACCTATACCATTGACTTTGATTTTATCATCGACCGGTTAAATCAGGGCTTCAGCTTTGGAATGCAAAACACCGGCACCTTTATTATGTGGCAGGTCAACACCGCCGACAGCGACAGGGTGCTGCTGCGCCCCCACTTTAAGGAAAACGGAACCTGGACAGCCTATCCCGGCGGCCCGGGCAACGTGCAGGCCGTGGATGTCTCCGACGCGGTGGGGTATACCTCCAGCGAAATGATCGGCAAGCAGATCCACGAGCGGATCGAGGTGGACGGCGCCACCATCCGCACCTATTTTGGCCCCAGCGCGGATAATCTGACCCTGGCCAGCACCTACACTCACTCGGAGGCCGTCCCCCTTGGCACCATCGGCTTCCGCCATGAAAACGGGGAAAATTATGAACCCGCCCGGTACGACAATATAGTCGTCAAGGACGGCGAGGGAAACACCCTTTATGAAAACGACTTTTCTTCCGGTACAGGCGACTTTACTGGCAACGGAAATCTTCAGGTAGTAGACGGTATGCTGCGGATCGGCGACAACGGCGCGGGCGCTAACGAGCTGATCTTCATGCACAGCGAAAACGGCAGCTACCTGCCCGCCTTCCGGAAAACCATTACCCCCAAACAGGATCTTGTATCGGCGAAATTATACACCTCCGGCCTGGGCGTATATGAGTCTTACATCAACGGCGAGCGTGTCGGCCGTCAGATGGAAGACGGCAGCGTTACCTACGACGAATTAAAGCCCGGCTTTACCCAGCCTGGCAAGCGGGTGTTCTATAACACCTATGACGTCACCTGGATGCTGGAGCCTGGAAAGGAAAACGTCCTTTCCTCCATCGTCACCAGCGGCTGGTGGAGCGGCGGGGTTGCCGGAAATTACGGCAAAGAGGACGCTTATCTCGCCAAACTGATCCTCACCTATTCGAACGGAAGCCAGGAGGTCGTAAACACCGACACCACCTGGAAAACTTCCCGGGCCAGTGCTTTGCAGCTGGCGGATATCTTTAACGGCGAAACCTATGACGCCAGAGTGGATCAGTCCTGGATGCTGCCCGGCTATGATGACAGCGACTGGGGCAATGTAAAAATCAATACAGAGTTCACCGGCGAGATCAGCGCGTGGAGCGGCTCCCCCATCACGGTGCGGGAAGACCTGCAGCAGGATGTCCAGAGCGTCACGGTGTACCAGGGCGTCACTGGCGCTACTAGCAGCCAGCACGGAAAGATCAACGTAGTGCGCACCTATGGGGACGAAAGCTTCACCTTAAATCCCGGCGAAACTGCTGTGGTGGACTTCGGCCAGAACTTTGCGGGCTGGGAAGCCTTTGAGGTAGAGGGCGAAGCCGGCACCACCTTGACCATTGAACACGGCGAGATCTTAAACGACAACAACGGTGAAATGTCCCGCGGCAACGACGGGCCGGAAGGCAGTATCTACAACGCCAACTACCGCACCGCCATCGCTACCACCCGCTATATTTTAAACGGCAAAGGGGTGGAAAGCTATCATCCCTCCTTTACCTTCTATGGATTCCGCTATATCCAGATCACCACAGACAAACCGGTCACCTTCCACAGCATGGACGGCCAGGTGGTCACCTCGGTGGAGGAGCAGGAAACCGGCTTTATGGAGACATCGGATAAAGATGTCAATCAATTAATCAGCAACATCCGCTGGGGCATGTACAGTAACTATCTAAGCGTTCCCACCGACTGCCCCCAGCGTGACGAACGCCAGGGCTGGACGGCGGACACCCAGGTCTTTGCCGAAGCGGGTAGTTATCTGGGCTTCTCCAAGAGCTTTTTGATGAAGTTTATGGAGGACATGCGGGATGCTCAGCTGAGCAACGGCAACTATCCCACCACCGCTCCCCAGGCCCGATTTATTGAAAACGGCACCCTGGGCTGGGCCGACGCGGGCGTCATCGTCCCCTATATCGTCTATATGATGTACGGCGACACCACCGTGATCACCGAAAACTGGGAGTCCATGGAGAAATTCATGGATTACATGACCACCACCAACAAGTGGGGCGGCGATATCGTCCACGGTGACTGGCTTTCTTATGAAAGCAATGATGACCAGATCAAACGGATGCTGGGCGTATCCTATTATGCCTGGGACGCCTTGTTAATGGCCGAAATGGCCGAGGCCATCGGCCTGGAAGATGACGTGAACAAGTACATGGCGGTCTACGAGGACGAAAAGGCGTTTTATCAGCAGAACTTCATCAACGAGGACGGCACCTTAGTCCGGGGCGAACAGTCTGTTTGCCTGTATGCCCTTTATCTGGACCTTCTGCCGGATGAAAACTCGGTGAAAGCGGTCACCGATCAGCTGACGTCTAACTTTGAGCGCACCGGGAACCGGCTCCAGACCGGATTTTTGGGCACGGCAATCATCATGAACACCCTCACCAAGATCGATCATGACGACATCGCGTATAAGCTCTTGCTCCAGCATGAGAATCCCTCCTGGCTGTACTCGGTAGACCAGGGCGCTACGACAGTTTGGGAGCGCTGGAATTCCTACACCAAAGCCTCCGGATTCGGCGATGTTTCCATGAACTCGTTTAACCATTACGCCTACGGCGCGGTGGCTGGATGGATGTTCCACCATATGGCGGGCATCGGCTATGACACCGAAAATCCCGGCTTTAAGCATATCCTTTTAGCGCCGCAGCCCGACCAGCTGCTGGGATATGTCAATGCTTCCTATGATTCCGCCTACGGCGAAATCATCAGCAACTGGAAATACGAAGACGGCAGTTGGATTTATGACGCAACCATCCCCGCCAACACCACCGCCACCATCTCCATCCCTGTGGAGGATGGCAAAACCCTTACCGTCAACGGGAAAGTTCCCGAAGCTGTAACCACCCAAGCGGATGGACTCCGCTACGCCGGAACGGAAAACGGCGTTGCCACCTTTGAAGCGGTGGCCGGCTCCTACCAGTTTACTACTGAAGTAACCGAGCGCTGCTACATCACCATTGTCAACGGAGATGAAGCTGCGCAGAGCACCGTATCGGTCAACGGCGGCGATTATCAGAACCTGTCCGTTACCCTGGAAGTCCCCGTGGGAGAATCGGTTACACTGGAAGCCAAACCGGTCAACGATGTGGATTATGCATTTGCCAGCTGGGGCGGCGATATTACCTCCACCGAGGCTACGCTTACCATCACCCCCACTGAAAATCTTAACCTGGCGGTCAACAACGCTTGGATTGGGCTGGAAAACCTGGCGGAAAACCACACGGTAACCAGCAACTGTGCCTGGACGACTGCCGGCTGGGCTCCCCAGCACCTGGTGGACGGCATTTTGACCACCGAGTCTGCCAGCGCGGGCTTTACCAGCCAGCAGAACAACTCGGCCAACGTGGACTACTGGATTGAGATTGATTTGGGCCAAAACACCGACTTTAACAAGATCCATCTCTATCCCCGCTCGGATACGGTGGGCGTAAACGGCGGCGTTCCCTCCTTCCCCCGGGACTTCTCCTTTGAGGTCCGGCAGGACGGCTCCAGCGAATACACCACCATCGCCTCCTATACCGACTACGAAGGACAGCAGGGCAAGCCCTCTGTGTTTGAGTTTGACACGGTAAACGCCCGATATGTGCGCCTGCACATCACCGAACTGGGCGAAGCGGCTCAGGCGGACCCCAACTACCGCTATGTCCAGTTGGCAGAAATGGGCGTTTATAACGCGGAAGAGCCCGCCCAAGTGGATAAATCCGCTTTGGAAACTCTCTACAACGATTTAAAGGATACCGATCTTGACCGGTATGAAGACGGCGAGGCGAAGGACAACTTTACTGCTCAGCTGGAAAACGCTCAGGAAATCCTCGCCAGCGACACGGCCACCCAGGGGCAGGTAAACAGCGCGGTCACCGCTTTGCAGGAAGCCTTTGACTCACTGGAGGAAAAATCCGAAGAACCTGAACCGGTGGACAAAACGAGCCTGAAAGAGGCAATTGATGAAGCGAACGCCTTAAAAGAGACCGACACTTATCAAAACGCCGGGCAGCAGGCCAAAGAGGCCTTTGACAGCGCCTTAGCCGCCGCACAGGATGTCTATGACGATCCGGAAGCCACCCAGCAGGAGGTCGCCGCCGCACAGCTTAAACTGGCCCAGGCGGCTGAAGGGCTGAATACCCCGGCCGGAGATAAAGCCTCCTTACAGGAGCTGTACGATCAGGTCAAAGGCACCGATCTAAGCGAATATGCCGACGGCGCGGCCAAGGAGAATTTTGAAACCGCTCTGGCCAATGCTCAGGCCGTCCTGGAGGACGAAAACGCCACCCAGGCGGAGATCGACAAGGCGGTAAGCGACCTGCAAGCGGCCTTTGACGCGTTGGAGAAGCCCTCCGGCGAGACGCCTGACAAGAGCCAGCGGGAAGATCTCCTTGACTGGTGCGGCGGGTATACGCAAAATAACTACACCCCCGCGACTTGGGCCACCTTCGCCACAAGCCTTGCCGCCGCTCAGGAGGTATATGACGATCCTGATGCCACCCAGCAGCAGATCGACACGGCAGTGGACGATCTCAACGCCGGTATGCTGCAGCTGGCGCTGAAAGCGGACAAATCCGCTTTGTCCGCCGCGCTGGAAGCGGCGGGACAGATTGATCCCAGCGGCTACACCAAAGAAAGCTACGCGGCCCTTCAATCGGTTGTCAATCGGGCCAACGAGCTGATGGCGGACGAAAACGCCACCCAGGCTCAGGTGGACGCGATCGTCCAGTCGATCACCACGGCGATCAACGGCCTGACTGCCACAGGCGGCCAGAACCAGACCCCCACGCCGGGCGGCAGTTCTCCCCAAACGGGAGACGTTCCCCTGGCAGTGAGCGTTGCGGCTATTATGGCGGCCGGCGCTGCGGTCTTACTGGTCCGCAAAAAACGCAAAGCGTAAAATACTGCACGACTAAAAAGCCTGGGGCCGCCAAATGGCGGTCCCAGGCTTTTTATGTGACGTAGTCACGGTCAAATTTTAAAGATCTGCTATAATAACCATATACCGGATACGGTGTAATGATTTTGATAAAGGAGAATGACGATGTCTGTAATAACGGTTACCAAAGAAAATTTTGAAGCGGAGGTTTTGCACGCGCAAACAACCGTACTGCTGGACTTCTGGGCTTCCTGGTGCGGCCCCTGCCGGATGGTTTCGCCGATTATCGACGAGATCGCCAAAGAGAATCCGTCCATCAGGGTGGGAAAAGTCAATGTGGATGAACAGCCGGAACTGGCCCAGGCCTTCCGGGTAATGAGTATCCCCACGCTGGCAGTCATAAAAGACGGGAAGGTAGTAAATCAGTCTGCCGGCGCCCGCCCCAAAGAGGCAATCCTCGCCATGTTAAACAGTTAACGCACGCAGCTTTTGTTTATCAAGAATCTTGATCCCGCCCCGTGATTGTTCCACGATCCCCTCGGCGGCAAAGTACTTGAGCATCCGGGACACCGCCTCCCGGGCAGAGCCCATATACCGGGCGATCTGCTCCTGTGTCAAGCGGATGACCGGCTCCCCGGTTTTGGCCATCTCGTCGTTTAAAAAGACGGCCAGGCGTTTGTCCAGGCTCATAAACATAATCTGCTGCATTACCCACATCACGTCGGAAAAACGGCTGACGGCGGTTTGCAGGGCAAAGTTTTCCACCAGCAGGTTTTGCTCGCTTAATTCGGCAAAGGTCTTCCCGCTGATAATCAGGCATTCGCTGTCCTCCTCCGCGTCCACGAACACGTCAAAGGTGATGGCCTTGAGCACGCAGGAAGCGGAAAGCATACAGATATCCCCCGGATACAGGCGGTAAAGGGTGACCTCTTTCCCCTCATCCGACAAAAGGTAGGCCCTGAGGCAGCCGGTTTTAACAACAATGCCGCCGGTGCAGTTCCCGCTGCCGCCGTGGATGTTCTGCCCTTTCTGATAAACGGCGCTGACGGTATGGCGGCAAAAAGCTGCCTGCTCTGCGGAGGAAAGCTTGTTCCAAAAGGGGAAAACCTTTTCCAACACCGTTTGAAAATCTTGTGGCTGCATCTTTATAAAACTCCCTTCCGGTACCAAAAGGGTACCCTGCATCTTGCTAAAAAATAAAGGAGATGACCTTTTTATGAAAACTGTGATTATCGGGGGCGTCGCAGGAGGCGCTTCTGCCGCTGCCCGTTTGCGGCGCCTGGACGAATCCGCCGAGATTATCATCCTGGAGCGGGGCGAATACGTTTCGTTTGCCAACTGCGGCCTGCCTTACTACATCGGCGGCGCCATCAAGGAAAAAGCAAACCTTACCTTGCAGACGCCCCAGAGCTTCCGGGCCCGGTTTCGCATCGACGTAAGGGTGCAAAACGAGGCCACCGCCATCGATCCGGACAGCAAAACCGTCACCGTCAAAGAGCTTGCCACCGGACGCGTCTATCAGGAAAGCTATGACAACCTGATTTTATCCCCCGGGGCGGAGCCGGTCCTCCCGGATATTCCCGGCATCCACTCTTCCCGGGTGTTCACCCTGCGCAACATCCCCGACACGCTGAAGATCACAAACGCGATCGAAACCCTAAAACCCAAAGAGGCCATTGTGGTGGGCGGCGGCTATATCGGCGTGGAGATGGCGGAAAACCTAAAGCAGGCGGGACTTTCTGTCACCATTGTGGAATTATCCGACCACCTGATCGGCCCGCTGGATTACGATATGGCGGCGGACATCCACCGGCACATCCGGGAAAAGGGCGTCCAGCTCATTTTAAAAAACGGCGTGGAGAAAATTGAAGAAAAAAACGGCCGGCTGGCCGTCACCCTGCAAAAAGGGACGGTTACCGGCGATATCCTGATTATGGCGGTGGGCGTAAGGCCGGAAACCGGCCTTGCCAAAGCCTGCGGTATCGCTGCAAACAAGCGGGGCTCTATCCTGGTAAACCGGCAGATGAAAACCTCCAAGGAGGGGATCTACGCGGTGGGCGACGCGGTGGAAATCGAGGATTTTGTCTTAAAACAGCCGGGCTTTATCCCTTTAGCCGGCCCCGCCAACAAGCAGGGGCGGATCGCCGCCGACAACATCTGCGGCATTCCCAGCGAGTACCGCGGCACTCAGGGCTCCTCCATATTAAAGATGTTTGACATGACGGCGGCCTCCACCGGTATCAGCGAAAAAACCGCCGTCGCCGCCGGGATCGACTATGACAAAACCTACACCTATTCCGCTTCCCACGCCAGCTATTATCCCGGGGCGCAAAACATGTCGGTCAAGGCGCTGTGGGACAAAAAGACCGGCGCTTTACTGGGCGCCCAGATCACCGGCTTTGAAGGGGTGGACAAACGCATCGACGTGCTGGCCACCGCCATCCGGCTGGGGGCCAAGGTGACCGATTTGACCCAGCTGGAGCTTTGCTACGCCCCGCCCTACTCCAGCGCCAAGGACCCGGTGAACATGCTGGGGTATGTGGCCGAAAATATCATCTCCGGGAAGATGGGCCAGTTTTTCTGGCACGACGTAAACACCCTTCCCCGGGACGGAAGCGTCACCCTGCTTGATGTGCGCACACCCCTGGAGGTCTCCCGGGGACATATCGAAGGCTTTCAGAATATCCCCCTAGACAGCCTGCGGGAGCATCTCTCAGAGATCCCCAAGGATAAACCGGTTTATGTCCACTGCCACAGCGGCCTGCGCAGCTATATCGCCTGCCGGATCCTTACGGGCAACGGATACACCTGCTACAATCTGGCGGGAGGCTGGCGCCTTTATGAGTCGGTCATTCATGAGAAAACCGTTCCCGAATACATCTGCACCGAGTGTGAACGCCATGAATAACCGTCTTCCTCCCATTCTTGCGGCCGCTTTGCTGACAGCCGCCCTGCTGGCCGGATGCACCTCCTCTCCGGCGGAAAGCACCTCCCAAACGGGAGAGAGCTCCCCGGCGGAAATCGTTTCCCAGTCAGGGGACGGCTATCAGTCGGTCACTCCCCAGCAGGCAAAGGAGCTTATGGACTCTACACAAGATTATATCATCTTAGACGTGCGCACACAACCGGAATATGACGAAGGGCATCTGCCGGACGCGGTACTGATTCCGGATACCGAGATCGCCTCCCGGGCTGAGCGGGAGCTCCCCAAAAAGGATCAGCTGATTTTCGTTTACTGCCGCAGCGGCCGCCGGAGCAAAAACGCCTCCCGAGAGCTGGCGGCTATGGGGTACACCAATATCAAGGAGTTTGGCGGCATTATCGACTGGCCTTACGAAATCGTCCAGTAACAGCGTTTTAAACCGTCCTGAGCCTATTTCCGCAAAAGGAAGGGCCTCGCCCTCCCTGGTATCAGAAGCTGCTTGCTACAGCCGGTTATAGACAGTCAAAGCGTCCAGCAGATGAAAAGGCTGCGTTTGATGACTGCCCTTCGCCCCGGCGGTAACCAGGATGTATTCCTTGCCGTCCACTGTGGCCAGGCTTGCCAGGCACAGACCGGCCTCGGCGGTGTAGCCGGTTTTTCCGCCCAGCAGTTCGCCGCCGGCGATACCCCTATTGTCCAGGCTGTCCAGCAGGCTGAACATACTGCTGTAAAAGGTAAAGCCCTCGGGGTGCTGCAAGGTAGGTTTGACGCTGTGCCGTTTAGCGCAAAAAATCTCCCGAAACGCCGGATTATCCAAAGCATACCGAAGCAGAATAGCGATATCCTCCGCGGTGGAATAGTGGTTTTTATCGTGCAGGCCGGTGGTATTGCAAAAATGGGTGTTTTTCATCCCCAACTCGGCGGCCTTCTCGTTCATCTTTTCCACAAACGCCTGATCGGAACCGGCCGTCTGCTGGGCGGCCGCCAGGCAGCATTCCGCCCCGGAGGGGAGCAGCATCCCATAAACCAGGTCGCTCAGCGTAACCTCCTCCCCGGGAGCAAACCCCGCCATCGAAGCCTCCGCTTCATAAAGGGGCGGAAAAATTTCTTCCGGGAGGCGGACGGTTCTGTCTAGATCCTCCGCTCCTTCGATGACTAGGATGGCGGTCATGATTTTGGTGAGGGAAGCGGGATAGATCCGCTCCTTCTCCCCTTTTCCGGCGAGGATTCCCCCTGTTTCAAGATCCGCTAAAACGGCGTGCGGGCTGTGCAGTCCCTCAAGCGGGGAAGCCGTTTCCCCTGTTTCGCCGCTGATACTGGAGATTCCCTTTAAATAGCCGGATAAATGTCCTGCCGTCATCCCCCATACACCAAGCAAAAAAGCGGTCAGAAGGATCACCGCCGTCACGGCGCATCCCCTCCGGCGAGAGCCGCTTTTTCTTCTCTGTTTGTTATTCATGTTCGGTACCATGCCTTCCTTAAAGATTTAAAAGCTTCCCCTTTGTATCCATTTTACAAAGGGGAAGCTTTTTGTGTTTTAATATTTTCTTGTTGGTTGTTTAAGAAAAGCCTAAGGAAACCGCACCGTATCCTGACGTTAGCGCAACGGGAGCGTCACACGGAAGGTGGTTATCTCTTCCCGGCTGTCCGCCGTGATCGTCCCGCCGTGCAGGGTGATAATCTCTTTGGCGATGGCAAGGCCCAGCCCCGCTCCTCCGGTGTTGGTGGAACGGGATTCATCCAGCCGGAAAAACTTCTCAAAAATAGCGTCCAGCTTTTGAGCGGGAATGGTTTTTCCCTGATTTTGGACGGTGATTTCCATCTGATGCTCCATTTGTCTGGCGGTGATGGCGATCACCGTATCAGGATAACTGTAGGAGATAGCATTTTTTAAGATGTTATTAAACACCCGGGCCAGTTTTTCCGGATCGCCGTATACACAGGCGTTTTCCTCCACGTTGAGCTGGACGGTGTTGCCGTGAGCTTGCAGCAGCGGAAAAAATTCATCGGTCAGCTGCACCAGCATATAGGAAAGGTCGATCCGCTCTTTTTCCAGGTGGATCTGCTGCAGATTATACCGGGTGATCTCGAAAAACTCGTTGATAAGCCTTTCCAGCCGCTGAGCCTTGTCCAACGTGATGTGCACATATTTGGCCCGCTGTTTTTGGGGCATGTCCGGCGCTTCATCCAAAAGGCTTAAATACCCGATCACCGACGTCAGCGGCGTTTTTAAATCGTGGGCCAGATAAGCGATCAAGTCGTTTTTCCGGGAGGCTTCCTCCTTTAAAATCTGCTCATGGCGCTGCATGGTGGATTTAATTTCGGTCATCTGGGCGGCGATCTCCGCATATCCCTTGGGGAATACCTCCGCCGCTTCTTTGTCCTGGGTCATATAGCTGTGAAGCATCTGACTAATCGAGGTGACCGACTGCTTGACCTTTTTGCGCGCCCGAAAGCAGGATAATATGCCTGCGATGGCAAGACAGACTGCCGCTGCGCACAGAAACGCCCAAAAAATCAGATGTTTAATGGCGATCCAGTCGGGATAACACACCACAGTATAGGCGTCTTTATCCGCCAGATAGCGGTTTTCATAGATCATGTAATGGCTGTCGAACCATTCCACAAATACGCCGTTGAACACGTTGTCCACCAGGAAGTAAAGCCCTATGCAAAAAACAAACCCCACCGCGCAGACAGTTAAAACAACGGCGATATCTTTCAGTCTACTTTTCAATTTTATAGCCACATCCCCACACAGTTTTAATATATTTTGGCTCCTCAAAGGAATCCCCCATCTTTTCACGCAGGTGACGAATATGGACGGTGATGGTGTTGTTGTTTTTATGGTAATATTCGTCGCCCCAGATCTGATGGAACAACTCCTCCGAGCTGACCACCTGCCCCCTGTTCTGGCACAGGATGCGCAGAATGGAAAATTCCGTAGGCGTCAGGGATAAAGGCTTTTCGTTTAAGGTGCATTCGTGGGTTTTTACATTAATCACCAGCCCCGAATGGACGATGACGTCCTCCTCCGGGCCGGCGCCTGTGTTATACCGCTTATACCGCCTCAGCTGGGCCTTAACGCGGGCGACCAGCTCCAGCGGCAGGAAAGGCTTGGTGATATAATCATCGGCGCCTAGTGCCAAGCCGTTGATCTTATCCATTTCCTCCCCTTTGGCCGTCAGCATGATGACCGGAAAACGGTAAAACTCCCGGATTTTCCGGCAGATTTGGAAGCCGTCCATTCCGGGGAGCATGACATCCAGGATGGCCAGATCCGGCGTTTTTTGCTGGATGCAGTTCCAGGCATCCATACCGCTGTAAAAGGTGCATACAGTATAGCCCTCGTTTTTTAAATACAAAGCGACAAGATCGGCAATTTCCGGTTCGTCGTCCACAATCAGGATGGTGTCCGGCATGATTCTCTCTCCTTTTCTAACCTGAATTTTATTATAACAAACTGTGGGAAGAGATAGATAATCGTTTTCCTAAGAGAATCTTAATAATTTCCTAAGATAAAGGCGTGCTGCAAAATGCAACACGCCCTATTAAAATCACTGACAACACGCCTTTGGATGAAAGGCTTAACCCTCCGGCGGCTTACAGCTTAATCAACTCGTACTCCCGGGTGCCGACGCCGATTTTTTCTGCATGGGCCAGACAGGTTTTCCACTCAGATTCCGGGGTAGAGTTGGTAAAATGATCGTGATGATCTACAAAGCCCGGTTTTGCCATGTTGTTGGCAAGCTGGCTTCCCGGCATGGGGGAAGCCGCCAGGCAGGCGTCCACGCACGCCTGATCCAGCGCTAAAGGATCAAAGGAGGCGAACATGCCGATATCCGGCAGGATGGGCATATCGTTTTCGCAGTGGCAGTCGCAGTTGGGGGATACATCCACCACCAGCGAAATGTGGAAGTTGGGCCGCCCGTCGATCACCGCCTTGGTGTACTCCGCCATGCGGCAGTTTAAATCGGATACCGCCGCATAGCTGGAAAACGCGATGGCGTCAAAGTTGCAGGCGCCGATACATCTTCCGCAGCCCACGCAGTGTTTGGTATCCACCGCCATTTTCCGGGTCTTTTCATCAAACACAAGGCCCTCATTGGCGCATTCTTTCTGACATTTTTTGCAGCCCCGGCAAAGCTCCGGGTCAATCTGGGGCTGGCCGTCGTTATGCTGCTCTTTTTTGCCGGTACGGGAGCCGCAGCCCATGCCGATATTTTTGATCGCGCCGCCAAAGCCGGTCATCTCGTGGCCCTTAAAATGGGTCAGGCTGATAAACACGTCCGCATCCATAATCGCCCGGCCAATCCAGGCTTCTTTGATATATTCACCGCCCTCGACGGGAACGGCTATATCGTCGGTTCCCTTTAAACCGTCGCCGATTAGGATAGGGCATCCCACCGACAAGGGCGTAAAGCCGTTTTCCCAGGCGCACTCCAAATGCTCCAGAGCGTTTTTGCGGCTTCCGGGATACAGGGTGTTGCAGTCGGTGAGGAAGGGCTTGCCGCCCAGCTCCTTCACTACGTCCACCACCGCCTTGGCATAGTTAGGCCGCAGGTAGCTGATATTCCCCAGCTCCCCAAAGTGGATTTTGATCGCCACGAATTTGCCGTCCAGATCAAGTTTTTCGATCCCCGCCTTTTTAATGAGCTTTTTGAGCTTTACCGGCAGGCCGTCGCCAAACGCCACGGTGTGAAAAACCCTAAAATAAACCTTTGCCTTTTCCATTGTGGTTCATCCTTTCTTGTCAAGTGGTTATAAATATTCCCGCCGTTTTTTAATCGTCCAGCTGCCAGCAAACCGGCTGTTCTCCCACGCTTTGTAAAAACTCGTTGGTCTTGGAAAAATGCCGGCAGCCAAAAAATCCGTTATAGGCGGATAGGGGGCTTGGATGCGCCGCTGTAAGGACACGGTGGGCGGGGTTGGTAATGAGTTTTCCTTTTTCCCGGGCGTTTGCCCCCCACAGCAAAAACACCATTGGTTTTTCCCGCTCATTTAAAAGCTCGATCACCTGGTCGGTGAAGATTTCCCAGCCCATGCCCCGGTGGCTGTTGGCTCTTCCCGCCCGCACCGTGAGCACGGTGTTTAAAAGCAACACGCCCTGCTTGGCCCACTGGGTAAGCTCCCCATGGGAGGGAGGGGCAATTCCTAAATCATTTTGAATCTCCGTAAAGACGTTGCACAGTGAGGGCGGCGGCGCCACCCCTTTTTTCACCGAAAAGCACAGTCCATGAGCCTGTCCCGGCCCGTGGTAAGGGTCCTGCCCTAAAATCACCGCCTTAACCCCGTGATAGGGGGTGAGCTTTAAGGCGTTAAAGATATCGTACATATCCGGATAGATGGTGTCGTGGCTGTACTCATACTTTAAAAAACGGCGCAGATTTTGATAATAGGGCTTTGCAAATTCATCCTTTAACAGCTCGTCCCAGTCGTTTTCAAAGGTAACCATCGTCTCTTCCTTTCTTCCGCGAAAACGGCGCGGGGTTTTGGGGACAACCCTTTGTTTTTCGGACTGTCCCCCATCACCCCGCGCCGGATATTGCTAGAAGCCTTTCGGCTATTTTTTCAGCGTTAAAGCGTATTTTGCCTTTTCCACGATGTTTTCCGCGCACAGGCCGAATACCTGCAACAGCTCCTTGGCGGGGCCGGACATGCCGAAGCGGTCATTAACCCCTACCCGCACCACGGGAACCGGGCAGATGCCGGCTAACGCTTCGCACACCGCGCCGCCCATGCCGCCGATGATGTTATGCTCCTCCACCGTGACGATCACGCCGGTTTCCCGGGCCGCAGCGGCCAAAATTTCCTCATCCAGCGGTTTGATGGTGTGCAGGTTGATAACCCGGGCGGAGATCCCCTGGTTTTTTAAAAGCTCCGCCGCCGCCAAGGCTTCTCCCACCATCAGGCCGGTAGCCACGATGGAAACGTCGCTCCCCTCGGTTAAAAGCTCCCCTTTTCCCAGCTGGAACTGATAGGAAGCGTCGTGAAACGCCGGAACCGCCAGCCGCCCCAGGCGCAGGTACACCGGCCCATCCAGCTGGGCAGCGGCGCGCACGGCCGCTTTGGCCTCGTAATGATCGGCAGGGTTAATCACCGTCATGCCGGGGATCACCCGCATCAGGGCAATATCCTCGCAGCACTGATGGGTAGCGCCGTCCTCCCCCACCGAGATACCCGCATGGGTCGCCCCGATCTTAACGTTTAAATGAGGGTAGCCGATAGAGTTGCGGATAATCTCAAAGGCGCGGCCGGCGGCAAACATGGCAAAGGAACTGGCAAACACCAGTTTTCCCGTCGCAGCCATTCCCGCCGCGACGCCCATCATATCCGCTTCCGCAATGCCGCAGTCAAAAAAACGGTCGGGAAATTTCTTTTTAAACATCCCTGTTTTGGTGGCGGCGGCAAGGTCCGCGTCCAGCACCACCAGATTGGGATATTCCTCCCCCAGCTCGCACAGCGCTTCGCCGTAGCTTTCACGGGTTGCTTTTTTGATTACATCTGCCATTATTCTTTCGCCTCCCACTGATCCAGCGCTGCTTTGAGTTCCTTCATCGCCGTTTCGTATTCCTGCTCGCTGGGCGCGACGCCGTGCCAGGAAACCTGATTTTCCATAAACGACACGCCTTTGCCCTTAATGCTCTTCTGAATGATCGCCACCGGTTTTCCCGTCAGCGAAAGGGCCTTTTGGAAGGTGCGCTCGATATCCTGAAAATCGTGGGCGTCCATGGTCAGCACATGCCAGCCAAAGGCTTCAAACTTATCGGTGACCGGTTCGGGAGACATGACGTCTTTCACCGCTCCGTCGATCTGAAGGCCGTTAAAATCCACCACGGCGATCAGGTTGTCAAGTCCGTAATGGGCGGCGAACATGGCCGCTTCCCACACCTGGCCTTCCTGAATCTCGCCGTCTCCCAGGATCGCATACACCCGGTAGGGCTCGTGAAAACGCTTGGCAGACAGCGCCATGCCGCAGGCCGCGGAAATCCCCTGGCCCAAAGAACCGGTGCTCATATCCACGCCGGGGGTTCCCTTCATATCCGGGTGTCCCTGAAGCATGGCTCCCGTATGCCGCAGCTTTTTAAGCTCTTCCTTGGGGAAAAAGCCTTTCTCAGCCAAAATGGCGTAAAGAGCGGGCGCGCAGTGCCCTTTGGAAAGCACCAGCCGGTCCCGGTCGGGCATTTGGGGATTTTTCGGGTCTACCCGCATCACCTTTTCATACAAATAGGTCAGGGTGTCCGCGATGGACAACGACCCGCCCGGGTGCCCGGATTTAGCGTGATACACGCCCTCCACAACACCCATGCGCACTCTGCACGCTATTTTGGAAAGTTCGATTTCAACTGCTTTTTCCATTCCAAGTGCTCATCCTTTCACTGTGTATCCTATCAGGAATTCTCCTGTAAAAGTCCTTCAATCAGCTGTTTTAAGCCGTCCTCATTGTTGGAGGCGACCACCCGGTCCGCCGCCTGCTTGACCGCCGGCAAAGCGTTGCCCATCGCGACGCCGATTCCCGCCCGCCGGATCATCTCAATATCGTTGTTATAGTCCCCCACGGTGACGGTGTTCTCAACAGGGATCCCCGTAAGCGCCGACAGATGGGACAGCGCCTCCCCTTTGGAATTCCCCGCCGGGAGCATCTCGTAATAATGCTCCGCCGACTCCACATAGCAGACGCCTGCAAAGCGCTGCTCCTCCATAAAGCGGGCAAATTCGGGGATCAGCTCATGCTCCAAGGCGAACAACACCTTGATCGCCCCGGGAGGAATCTCATCTAGCTCCGCTATTTGGTAAGGAAGATGCTCGATCTCCAGGTGCTCTTTGACAAAGCGGTTAAAGGTCGCCACGAAGGTGGTCTTTTCCCCCAGCACCTCGATGCCCACCTGAGGATACCGCTCTTTCACCACCGCCAGGTAGCGAAGGGTATCCGGCGGCATCACAGTGTGCCAAAGCATCTCCCGGCGATGGTAGTCATAAATCGCCGCGCCGTTAAACAAAATCGCCGGCCCGTCCAGCAGCACGCCGTTTTGATGAAGCAGGCCCACATATTTGGCCGCCGAGATAATCGACCGGCCGGTGGCGATGGTAAAACGCCCTCCGGCAGCCTGAAACGCCTTGATCGCCTCCAGATTTCCCGGGGAAATCGTTTTCTGATCGGTCAGCAGCGTCCCGTCCATATCGGATATTAAAAGCATCTGCGAAATCTTCATGTAGCTCTCCCAAAACAACTTGTGGGGCGTTTTCGATAAGGATCCTCCAAAAACGCCAGGAAATATTATAGCATAGTTGCGCTTTTACCGCAATGTTTTTAAAAAAGAGGTAAAATAGTCAGGCAAAGGTGAAGAAAATTCCAGGTACTCCCCGGTGCGGGGATGAACAAAGCCGATGGTTCTGGCGTGCAGACACTGCCCCTGCAAAGAGGCAATCACCTTTTTAGGGCCATACACCGGATCCCCCGCCACCGGGTGGCCGATATACGCCATGTGCACCCGTATCTGATGGGTGCGGCCGGTCTCCAGCCGCAGGCGCAGATGGGTAAAACGCTCAAACCGCTCCAGCACCCGGTAATGGGTCACCGCCCGGCGGGAACCCCGGTCGGTGACGCACATCTTTTTCCGGTCGGTGCTGCTTCGCCCGATGGGGGCGTCCACCGTCCCCTCGTCCGGCCCCAGCCGGCCGTATACCACCGCCTCGTATTCCCGGGTAAAGCTGTGCTCTTTAATCTGTTCGGCCAGCTTTTGGTGGGCGGTATCGTTTTTGGCTACGATCAAAAGGCCGCTTGTATCCTTGTCGATACGGTGGACGATCCCCGGCCGGATCACCCCGTTGATGCCGGACAGGCTCTCCCCGCAGTGAAACAGCAGGGCGTTGACCAGCGTGCCGGTGTAGTTGCCCGCCGCCGGATGGACGACCATCCCCTTGGGCTTGTTGACCACCAGCAGATCCTCGTCCTCATAGACGATGGAAAGAGGGATATCCTCTGGCAGAACGTCCAAAACCTCCGGCTCCGGCACCGAGACGGTCAGGGCATCTCCCGGTTTTACCCGGTAATTTTTCCCCGCCGCTCCCTGCTTGAGCGCAACGCACCCGTCCTCCAGAAGCTTTTGTACAAATGACCGGGATTTATCCGGCATCTGCTCGGCCAAAAAGCGGTCCAACCGTTTTCCGGCGTCCTGCTCCCCGGCGGTAAAAAGGCGTATCTCAGGCATCGTGGGATCCTTCTGCCGGGGCTTCCGGCGTATTGGAAGCCTCTGTCTCTGGGGCGGACTCCTCGGCTGCTTGCTCTTCCAGCTGTTCCTGTTCCAACTCCCCTTCGATTACGTCTTCTTCGATCTGATCCAGCAGCCTTTCTTCCTTTTTAGGCTGGACAAACAAAACATAAATGAGCGCCAGAATTGTTCCTATCACCACGCAGCAGTCAGCCAGGTTAAACACTGCAAAGCCGATCAGCTGTACGTCAATGTAGTCGATCACATAATGGCGGAAAACCCGGTCAATGAGATTTCCCAAGCCGCCTGCGATAATCAGCGACACGGTATACACAAGAAACGGCGTATGGATTCGTTTGGTGACAATCAGAAAAACGAGCAGGGCGAGCAGCAAAGCCGTCACTACGATCAAAATCCACTGCATCCCGCCGAACAGGCCAAAGGCCGCCCCGTCGTTTTCCAGATAGGTCAAATGCAGCATATCCTGAATGATCGGCACCGACCCTTTGGGGGCCAGATAGGTGGCTGCCAGGAATTTAATCAGCTGATCCGCCCCCACCAGGGCGACGATCATACCGAGAGCAATATAAAGCGTCATAAAGGACCTCCCACCCTTTCGGGTTTTCTCTTTTCTACAAACAAGTTGCCGCAGCAAACAGGTTGCTGCGGCAACGCTTGCTTATTCGCCTTGTTTGATCACAGATGCACAGCGTTTGCAAAGGGTAGGATGTTCCGCATCCTGCCCGACCGTTTCGCTGTAGCACCAGCAGCGCTCGCATTTTTCGCCGTCCGCAGAGGTGACTGTCACCGACAGATCCTCCCGGTCGCCAGTAAACTCGCCTTTCCCGTCTTTGACAACCTCCACCTGAGAGACGATGAACACCTGGGCAAGTTCCTCTTTGTGGGCGGCGGCAAAGTCGTAAAGCTCTCCGCCGCAGTACAGAGTCACCTTGGCTTCCAGGGAGGCGCGGATGGCTTTTTCCACCCGTTTTAACTCCAGCGCCTTCTGGACATCCTCCCGGATGCTGTAAATGGTATCCCATTTCTGGGCAAACGCCTCATCCGGCAGAACTTCCCGCGCCTTGGGCATCTGGTTATAATAGACGCTTTCGCTGTCGTCCCCCGCTTCATGAGGCATACTCTTCCAGATCTCATCCGAGGTAAACGCCAGAATCGGCGCGATTAAGCGGGTTAAGCCGCTTAAAATCCGGTACATGGCCGTCTGGGCCGCCCGGCGCTGTACGCTGGTTTTCGGCTCGCAGTACAGGCGGTCTTTGATGATATCCAGATAGAAGTTGGACATATCCACCACGCAGAAGTTGCGGATAGCGTGGTAAACCACATGGAAATCAAAGGCGTTGTAGCCCTCTTCCGTTTTGCGGATTAAGTCGTCGAATTTATACAGAGCCCACCGGTCAAGCTCCAAAAGCTCGTCGTCGGAGACCTGGTCGGTATTGGGGTCAAAGCCGTTTAGGTTGCCCAGCATATACCGGGCGGTGTTGCGGATCTTGCGGTAACCCTCGGAAAGCTGTTTTAAGATATCCTTGGAGATCCGGATGTCCGCATGATAGTCGCTGGAAGCCACCCACAGCCGCAGGATATCCGCGCCGTACTGCTGGATAATCTCCTCCGGCATGATGCCGTTTCCCAAGGACTTGGACATCTTTTTGCCTTCGCCGTCCACCACCCAGCCGTGGGTGCACACTGCGTCGTAGGGGGCTCTGCCCTTCCACGCCACCGAGGTAAGCAACGAGGACTGGAACCAGCCGCGGTATTGGTCGGCGCCTTCCAGATACAAGTCGGCAGGCCATTTTAATTCTGGACGCTCGCACAGTACCGCTGCATGGGACACACCGCTGTCAAACCAAACGTCCATGATGTCCATTTCTTTTGTAAACTCGTGGCAGCCGCACTCGCACTTGACGCTGTCCGGCAGCACTTCGTTGATATCGCAGGTATACCAGGCGTCGGAGCCCTCTTTGCGGAACAGGTCGGAGATCGCCTTGATGGTGTCGTCGTTGACGATGGGCTTGCCGCAGTCTTTGCAATAGACGATCGGGATGGGCACGCCCCAGGTGCGCTGGCGGGAAATGCACCAGTCGCTGCGGTCGCGGACCATGCCCTTGATGCGCTCTTCGCCCCACTCGGGGATCCACTTGACGTTTTTGATGGCTTCAATGGTCTCGTCCTTAAAGCCCTCCACCGAGCAGAACCACTGTTCGGTGGCACGGAACATCACCGGCTCTTTGCAGCGCCAGCAGTGGGGATACTGGTGGATGATCTTCTGGATGGCCAAAAGATTTCCCGTCTCCTCCAGCTTTTTGGCGATGGCCTTGTTGGCGTCATCGGTGAGCATCCCGCCGCACTCGCCGGCCAGCTCGTTTAAACGGCCCTCCGAATCCACCGGCACCGGGATAGGAAGTTCTTTATAGTTTTTGCAGACCTCAAAGTCCTCAATACCATGGCCGGGAGCGGTGTGGACACAGCCGGTGCCGCTTTCCAGCGTTACATGGTCGCCCACGATCACCAAAGACTCCCGATCCAGGAAGGGATGGGCGGTCTTGATATACTCTAACTCTTTTCCGGTAAAGCTGCCCACCGTCTCGTAGTCGGCAATGCCGGCGGCTTCCATGGTGGATTTTACTAACTCCGCCGCCATGACAAGATACTGCCCGCCGGTTTTCACCAGGGTGTACTCATACACCGGGCCCAGACAGATGGCCACGTTGCCGGGCAGCGTCCAAGTGGTGGTGGTCCAGATCACAAAGTAGACGTCGGAGGGGTTGATCCCCATTCCGGAAAAGACGCCCTTGTCGTCAGTCACCTGGAATTTCACATAGATAGAATGGCAGGGATCCTCGGAATACTCGATCTCCGCCTCGGCCAGCGCAGTGGAGCATTCGGGGCACCAATAAACCGGCTTTAAGCCCTTATAGATATAGCCCTGTTTGGCCATCTCCCCGAAGATCTCGATCTGCTTGGCTTCAAACTCCGGCTTCAGGGTCAAGTAAGGGTCGTCAAAATCCCCTAAAACCCCCAGGCGCTTAAACTCCTGCTTTTGGTTTTCCACATAGGTAAGCGCAAACTCCCGGCAGTGACGGCGAAGCTCCACCGGGGAAACCTTCGCGTTTTTGTCGATCCCCACCTTTTTCATCGCTTTAAGCTCGATGGGAAGGCCGTGGGTATCCCAGCCGGGGACATAGGGCGCCTGATAACCGGACATGTTTTTCTGTTTGACAATAATATCTTTTAACACCTTGTTGAGCGCGGTGCCCAGGTGGATGTCGCCGTTGGCATAGGGCGGTCCGTCGTGCAAAACGTATAAAGGCTTGCCCTTGTTTTTCTCCACCATTTTATAATAGGTTCTCTGCCGCTCCGATTCCTCCAGCATCTGAGGCTCCCGCTGGGGAAGGCCCGCCCGCATGGGAAAATCGGTCTCGGGAAGATTCAGTGTCTTGTTGTAATCCTGTGCCATGTGTTAACTCTCCTCAAACAATGTGTTAAAAGCGCCTGGGCTGCGGAAGTTTTAGTCCCGCTTAAAATTCTTGCCGAATTTCAATTCGCCGAATTTGGACTCAAAGGTATTGTCTTTATCACCCTTGTGCGCCTCGATAGGATCTTTTACCGGGGAATTTGCAGGCTCCTCTTTTTTGGGGGCAGACTCTTTCTTTTCCTCCTGCGCCTTTTCCTCAGCCGCCGGTTTTTCCGGCTCCTTTTCCGCAGGAGCGGGCTTTTTATTATCCTCCACCTCGGGAAGGCTGGTAATCAGATCCAAATGGGATTTATAAATCGTCAGCAGTTTGGATTTGAAGTTGGAAACCTCTTTCTGCATCCGAATGAGATTTTTCTCTTCCTGCTCCACCTGCACCTTGACGTTGTTGACCGTCTGGTTAGCTTTGTTCTTCGCCTCGGTGAGAATCGCTTCCGCCTGTGCCTTGGACTGGGTCAAAAGCTCCTCCGCTTTCTGCTTGGCCTCCGCCACCACGTTTTGCCCCAGGCGCTGGGCGCCGATCAAGGCTTCCTTCATGCTGTCCTCATCCTTGCGGTATTCCTCGATCTTATCCGCCAGGACAGCCATTTTTTTCTCCATGACCTTCTTTTCGCCTTCTAAGCCCTCGATATAGGCGCAAATCTGCTCTAAAAACTGTTCGACCTCCTCCGGTTTATAGCCGAAGGCCGCTTTGTCAAATTTCTGATCCCGAATATCCTGCGTAGTCACAGTAAAACCTCCTAAACATATTTTTGTACAATCAAATAAATCCGGTCTTTTTTGGTTGTGCGCATCTCACCGGTTATCAAAAACTTACCATATCCTCGTATGCGAAGGATGTCTTCCGGCGCAAGAGGGGCGCTCACACTCTGCTCCGCGGCGTAGTTGATGGTGACCTCGCCGGAGCGGATCAGCGCCTGGGCCTTTTCCCGGCTGAGGCCGGTCACCATAGCGGTCACCGCATCCAGCCGCAGGGAGGAAACCGTCCCCTCCACGGGAACAAGGGTTTTGCCCGGCGGAAGCTCTCCTATTATTCCCGGAAAAAGCTTTACGCCTACCCGGCCGATCTTTTTAAGTTCCGAAAACACCAGCGGCGCCGCCGCTTCTCCCAAAAACAGCACGCACCTGCCCGGCTCCGGCAGGATGTCTCCCACCATTTCCCGCTTGATTTTCAGGGCCATCAAAGAACCCAAAAAATCCCGGTGGGAAAGGGCATCTTCCCGGCGGAAGGTAACCGTCACCGGGGAGAGAGGAAACGCCTCTTCCGAAGGAGGGAGATAGTCGGGAAAAACGCCCAGCATCACCCGCTCGGCGTTTTCATAGCCACCGTAAAACAGATAAGGCTGTTCTTGCCGTTGGGCGTACATCTTAGCCAGATAGGCCTGGCGTTCGTCGAGAAAATGAGAAAACTTTGCGATGTTCCGATTCCGGGAAACCGCAAAGATATCCTCGATTCTAGACAGGAACTCCCGGTCGCCTTCCGACGGCCTTGGCATGTCTTTTCCCATCTTCGCTATTAAAAATAGACGCCGTTGTTTTCCAGCTCATCTAACAGATCGCCCATAATGTCCACATTATAAGGCGTGATGATAAACGTGCTGTTGGCCACCCGCTTAATCTGTCCGTTGTTGGCATAAGCCACACCGCTTAAAAAGTCCACCAGCCGGCGGGAGATCTCTTTATTGGTGGATTCCAGATTAAGGACCACCGTCCGCTTGGCGTTTAAATGATCTGCCACCGAGCTTGCGTCTTCAAAGCGCTCCGGCTTTACCAGAACAACTTTAAGCTGGGTGGTCGCGTGGATGTTAACCACTTTATTGCGCTTGTTGGCGCTGGTCATCTGCTCATTTCCATCGTAGTCATACGCCTGGTTGTCATCATCGTGTTTTTTAGTAATAATCGTATCCATATCCTCATCCTGATTCATTTCGTCAGATTCTTCATAGTCTTCATCGTCGGCAGCGCCGATCATCACTTTGATCTTGTCCATGAAACTCATCGCGCGTTCCTCCTAATAATTTCTGCGGCCGAACATCGCTGTGCCGATCCTGACGATCGTCGCACCGTATCGAACCGCGTCCTCATAATCCGAGGACATTCCCATGGATAAAATATTCATAGTACTATTATCTCTGTTTTTTGCGGTAATGTCAACAAACAACTGCTGCATTTTCGCAAAAAATACCGTATTTTTTCCCGGCGGAGGAATCGTCATCAGGCCGCGCAGCCTTAAATGGGAAAAGTCGGTTAATTTTTTTGTCATCTCCAGGCAGTGCTCCGGCATAATCCCGCTTTTGGTCTCTTCCTTCCCGATGTTGACCTCCAGCAAAACATCCATGGGCGCGTCCAAACGGGCGGCGTATTTATCCAGTTCTTTGGCGAGCTCCAGGGAGTCCAGAGACTCCACCATCGATACTTTGTCATAGATCTGCCGCACCTTGTTGGTTTGCAGATGGCCGATAAAATGGATGTTTTCCCGGCCCAGCGTGTAGTGGGGAAACTTTTCCAAAAGCTCCTGAGCGCGGTTTTCGCCCAGCAGGGTGATCCCGCAGCCAATCGCCGCATTAACCGTCTCCCACGGCACCGTTTTGGTCACCGCCATCACGGTAATCTCCTCCGGGCTGCGGCCGCTCTGAGCTGCGGCGGTGCTGATATTTTCCCGGATGCGAAGGATGTTTTGACACACTTCCGCTGCGGAAAGGCTATTTGATCTGTTTTCCGTCATATAAATCCTTCCCCTTTACCACCACATCGTCATACAGCTCCAGATAATCGCTGTCCTCAGGATGCTGCTCGCTTAAAATATAGTCTTCGGTTTCGTAAATGATGTCCACCTGTTTAAACTGGAGCTCTCCTCCGAAAACCCGGTAAACGCCCTTTACCCCGTCGACGATATGCAGCGCGTCCTTGGTGACCTTCAGGCCACGGTTGTTTTCAAAGCTCACCTGCGCTTTGTCCACCCGAAGGGTGGACAGCCCCTCGTTTATCTCGGTTCCTTTAAAAAGCACCAGCGCCTGTTCGCTGTCACCTTCGGTAATCACCTGCTGGATGGTAGCTTTTATGCCGGTATCCGCCAGAGTGGAAAAAGCCAGGGAAACAGTGGCCCCTTCCCGGTATTTTAATGTGTCGTTCGCGTCAATCACCGCCGCAAACGTCCATTCATGGCTGGTGATGATCTTGCCGATCACCTGGTCGTTTTTCTCCACAGGCTGCGCGATCAGTTCCTGCACCTGCTGGATGGTGGGGGGCTCGCCGTCTTTAAGCACCGCCGTCGTCTCAAAGCCGTCCACCTCGTCCACAAAGTAGCCGGAAACCGGCGTGGTCACCGATTGGGGGTTAGAGGAGCCTTGGCTTTCCAACTGCTTTTTTTCCTCGTTCAGTGTGTTAATCCGCTCCGAAAAATCTTTTTCCTGCCCAATGATAATCTGCCGTTTATTGAGGGAGGTCATCATATCATATTTAATATCGTCCAGATTGTTTAAGGAATGGCTGTCCACCGCCGCCAAAAGCTCCAGATAATTTTCATTGATCTGCTTGTTTAAAGCCTCGGTCTGGTTGGCGCCGGCGCTGGCCTGGTCCTGACACTCTTCCAGCATGGCAATTTCTTCGTCGATCTGTTTAATCCGGTACTGGTTTGTCACATCCTGTTCCCGCTCATAAATCTTGGCGATCTCGGAGTTCTTCGCCACCTTGGAGCCATTGGTGTAATAACAGCTGACTACACCGTTTTTGGGGGTGTCCAATACCTGCTCTTCCCGAAACATGACCCCCTGCACCGTTTCCGCATCAGCGACAACGCTTTCAAACACCGTTTCCGTCTTATAGGGGGAATAAAAATACTGATACACCTGGTATCCCACATATGCGAGGATAAACAACGCCATAATCCCGGAAATAACCTTGGCTAATACCGAATTCATTTAGGCTTGTCCTCCTTTGCCGAGCGGGATACCTGGAATCTTTTAAAAATGCGGTGTTTACTCTGCGTTGTCAGAAAACTCCGACAGACGGTCGGAAGCCTCTAAAATCGCAATGGGGCGCACCGGAATAATGGTGGAAATCGCATGTTTGTAAACCACATTCTGTTTGCCGTCGCAGTCAAGAATCACCGTATAGTTGTCAAAGCCCCGCACCATTCCTTTGAACTGGAACCCGTTGGTCAGATAAATGGTGACGGAAATTCTTTCTTTCCGCGCCTGATTCAAAAAGACATCCTGCAGATTCATGTTGTTTTTCATTGTGACAGCCTCCATTTTTATAAATTTTTATTTTGCCAACCCTGATTCCGCCCTATAATTTCGCATACATTAGCTTATTAGATATATTATATCATAGAATGCCGCTGGATTCCACGATTTTTTTTGCCTTTTGAACCGCTTCTTCAAAATTTTCGCACTCGTCCGGATAGATCCACCGGATTCGCTCGTCCCGGCGGAACCAGGTGAGCTGCCTTTTGGCGTAGCGGCGGCTCTCCTGCTTGAGGGTGTCAAGCGCGTGGGCAAGGCTTATCTGTCCCTCAAAATATCCTTCCAGCTCCTTATAGCCGATAGCCTGATAGGCGGTTTTTAAATCCTTTTGGGCGCAGATTTTCCGGGCTTCCTCCAAAAGGCCTGATTCCACCATACGATCCACACGGCGGTTGATCCGTTCGTACAAAACCTCCCTGTCCCGGTAATTAAGCCCGATCATGCAGGCGCGGTAAGGGGACGGCGCAAGGCGGCTGTTTTTTTGATGCTCGGTCATGGTAATACCGGTCTTTAAATAGATCTCCAGCGCCCGGATCACCCGGATTTTGTTGTTGGGATGAAGTTTTTCGGCGTATTCCGGATCCACCTGGGCCAGTTCTCTCAGCAGAACCTCAGCCCCCTCTTCCTTTGCCCGGCGTTCCAGCTCCCGGCGGAGGCCGTCCTCTTTATCCTCTTCGGAAAACCGGATGCCGTCCACCACCGCCTGGATATAAAGCCCGGTCCCCCCCGCCAGGATGGGGAGCTTTTGCCGGCTGACAATCTCCCGGATGGTTTGGTTGGCGATCCCGGCATAATCCGCCACCGAAAAAGGCTGCTGGGGCTTTAAAATACCGATCAGGTGATGGGGGATTCCCTGCATTTCCTCCAAGGTGGGCTTGGCGGTGGCGATATCCATCCCTTCATAAAGCTGCATGGAATCCGCCGAGACCACCTCGCCGTCAAAGGCTTTTGCCAATTCCACCGCCAGGGCGGTCTTTCCCGAGGCCGTCGGTCCCGTGATGACCAGCAGAGGGATTTTTGAAGCAAGCTCCACTTTGTGTTTCGTTCCTTTCTTCTGGCCGGATTATTGCTGACGGCCGAATTTTTTCTCAATCTCCCGCCGGGACATGGAAATCACCACCGGACGGCCGTGGGGGCAATACCGGATATCGTGGTTTACATAGACCTCCCGGGCCAGCCTCTCCAGCTCCGCGGGGTCGTTATCGTCATGGGCCTTGATCGCCGCCTTGCAGGCCACCGAGTGATACAGATCCTCCAGCACCTGGGGGCCCGCTTCCTTTTTCATACTGCGGATGTTCCCGGCGATCTCCCCCACCAGCTGGGGGATGTCCGCCTGATCTAAAATCACCGGTACCTCCCGCACCAGCACGGCGGTGTTTCCAAAGTCCTCGATGGAAAAGCCAAGCTTTTCGGTGATCTCTTTATTGTCCAAAAGCGCCGCATGCTCCTCCTTGGAGAGGGTCACTACCGAGGGAGATAACAGCACCTGGCGGTCCAGATCGGCGGCGCCGCTTTTTAACTGCTCAAAGATGATTCGCTCATGAGCGGCGTGCTTGTCGATCATGGCAAATTCCCCGTCCGCTTCCAGCAGGATATAGGTGCCAAAAAGCTCCCCGATCATCCGCAGGGCGGGGCCGGGGCCGGCCTCCGGCTGGATTTCCGGTTCCCCGTCAGTCACAGGGGCAGCCGGCGTATTAGCCATCTGAGGCTCCTCCTCCGGCATTTCGGGGGAAGGAGCAGCTTTTGCAGGCTCCTGAGGGCGGATATAGCGAAATTCCGGTTCCTCTTTCTCCGGCTCGGTCACCGGGGAGTAAAGGGGCTTCCCGCCGTCGGCGATCCGGCCTGCGGGAATGCTTTTGCCGGGAACAGCTCCCCCAGAGGGAACTGCGCCGCCGGACGGGGCCGCTTTGCTTTGCGAAATCATCCCGCCAGCCGGAGCGGCTTTGCTTTCAGACGCCCCGTGGCGGATGGAAAATCCGAAGGGAGCGGCAGGCGGCGCTTTTTGCTCTAAGGGCAGCTGCTCCCCCTTGGCGGGGGTAAAAGCCGCCGGTTTTGAGACGGTTGACGAGGCGGAGGACTCCTCCTTTTTCTCTCCAAAGCTGTCGTACCGGGACAAAGCGCTTTTGATAGCGAAATACACCCCGTCGAAAACCATTTTTTCATTCACAAACCGCACCTCAATCTTCGCCGGGTGGACGTTGACATCCACCTGGGAAAGGGGCAGAGTCAGGTTGAGCACGCAGGCGGGGAACTTCCCCACCATAATGGAGTTTTTATAGGCTTCCTCCATGGCGATGCCCGCCGTGCGGGTCTTGACATAGCGCCCGTTAATAAAAAAGTGCTGCATGGAGCGGTTGGCCCGGCTCTTCATGGGGATGGAGGCATAGCCTTTCACCTTGACGCCGTTGAGCTCATAGTCCACCGGCATCATCCCGGCGGCAAACTCCCGCCCCAAAACCGCGTAAATGGCGTTTAACAGGTCCCCGTCCCCCGGGGAGTGCATCTCCTGCTTCCCCTCCCGGATCATCTTAAAGGACACATCCGGGCGGCTCAGCGCTACCTTATCCACGATGGAGGCGATGGCATTGGCCTCCGACACGTCCTTTTTCATAAATTTAAGCCGGGCGGGGACGTTATAAAACAGATCCCGCACCATCACCGTGGTGCCGTCGGGGCAGCCGGCTTCCTCGCAGCCGGTGATCTCACCGCCCTCTACCGTAACCCGGGTGCCGAAGTCATCTTCCGGACGCTTGGTCAAAAGTTCCACCCTGGCCACCGCGCAGATAGAGGCCAGCGCCTCCCCCCGGAAGCCCAGCGTCCCGATTTGGGACAGATCCTCTTCGGTACGGACCTTGCTGGTGGCGTGGCGCAAAAACGCCACGGAGGCGTCCTCCCTAGCGATCCCGCAGCCGTTGTCGGTCACCCGAATATAGCGGACGCCGCCGTTTTTAATCTCCACCGTGACGGCGGTCGCCCCCGCGTCCACCGCATTCTCCAAAAGCTCCTTGACAATGGAGGCCGGGCGCTCGATCACCTCACCGGCGGCAATAAGCTCCGACACCTGTTTATCCAATACCTGAATATGGGGCATTCTTTTTTCACCTCGCTTAAAATTCCTATCCGCATAAGCTGCAACAAACAAGTTTTTTGGAAGGGGCCGCTGCAAAATAGGAGGTTTTGCAGCGGCCCCTTTTCCATTTAGATCATCTTTTTCAGTTCGTACAATACATTGAGGGCCTCAATGGGGGTGAGGGTGTTCAGGTCGATAGAGGAAAGCTTTTCCAAAAGTTTGCTTTCGGTCTGCTGGCCAAAGCTCACCTGCGCCTCAGGCTCCTCCTGTAAAACAGGTACGGCAGTCCCTTGGTGTTTACCGGCTTCCAGCTCCGCCAGCACCTCTTTGGCCCTGTTTACCACCGGCGCGGGAACACCGGCGAGCTTTGCTACCTCGATGCCGTAGCTGTCGTCAGCCCCTCCCCGGACGATCTTCCGCAGAAAGATGATGTCGTCTCCCCGCTTTTTGGCCACGATGTTGTAGTTTTTCACCCCGGGAAGCTCTTTTTCCAGAATGCTAAGCTCGTGGTAGTGGGTGGCAAACAGGGTTTTGGCGCTTATCTTTTTGGTTTTGACGATATACTCCACCACCGCCCGGGCGATACTCATCCCGTCAAAGGTAGAGGTGCCCCGCCCGATCTCGTCCAGGATAATTAAGCTGTGGCTGGTGGCGTTTTTTAAGATGTTCGCCACCTCGCTCATCTCCACCATAAAGGTGGACTGGCCGCTGGCTAAGTCATCCGATGCGCCCACCCGGGTGAAAATCTTGTCCACCACCCCGATTTTAGCGCTTTTAGCCGGCACATAGCAGCCCATCTGGGCCATGATGGTAATAATGGCCACCTGGCGCATATAGGTGGATTTTCCCGCCATGTTGGGACCGGTGATTACCGCCACCCGATTGTCCTTTTCGTCGAGCTTGGTGTCGTTTGGCACAAAAGGCGCGCCGCCCAGCATCTGTTCCACCACCGGGTGGCGGCCGTCTATGATCTCGATCTCCCCATCCACCGAAATCTCCGGGCAGACATACTGGTTGTCCACCGCCACCTGGGCAAAGGAGCACAGCACGTCCAGCTGCGCCACCGCGTAGGCGGTCTCCTGAACAGCGCCCAGCCTGCCGGCTACAAACCGCCGCACCTCGTCGAAGATGTCCTGCTCCAGCACGATCATCTTTTCGCTGGCGGTGAGCACACGGCTCTCCAGGCTTTTAAGCTCCTCGGTGATATAGCGTTCGCAGTTTGTCAGCGTCTGCTTGCGGATATAGGTATCCGGCACCAGGGAAACGTTCCCCTTGGAGACTTCTATGTAATAGCCAAACACCCGGTTATAACCGATCTTCAGGTTTTTGATGCCGGTTTTTTCCCGCTCGCTTTGCTCAATCCCGGCGATGTAGCCCTTGGCGTTTTTGTAAAGATCCCGCAGCTCGTCCAGTTCCTTATTAAAACCGTCCTTAATAAAGCCCCCGTCCTTGAGCACCACCGGCGGGTCGTCCCCAATGGCCCGGTCGATCAAATCCCGGATGTCTTCCATCAGATCAATGCAGTCGTGAAGCTCCCCCAATAAGGGGCCGCTAAACCCCGCCGTCACCTTTTTAACAGCGGGCAGATGGGAGGCTGTATAGGACAGCGCCTTTAACTCCCTGGGATTCACCGAGCCGTAGATCACCTTGGTCATCAGCCGCTCCAGGTCGTAGACGTTGGACAGAGCCTCTCCCAGCTCGTCCCGGGCGGCGGGCGCGCCCACCAGTTCGGTCACGGCGTTTTGCCGCCGGACGATTTGGGCCACGTTTACTAACGGCTGTTCGATAAACTTGCGCATCAGGCGCTTGCCCATAGCGGTTTTGGTGCGGTCAAGGACACCCAAAAGGCTCCCCCGCTTTTCCTTGTTGCGCATGGTCTCCAAAAGCTCCAGATTGCGCCGGGCGGTTAAGTCCAAGGCAAGATACTGCTCGTCGTTATAAAACGAAGCGGTGACAATCCGCTTGGCTCCCTGCCGCTGGGTGTAGTCAAGGTAGTATAAAAGCGCCCCCAGGCTTTTTTGGGCCATGGGATGCTCGTCAAGATTCAGGCTCTCCACTACCGTGGCTGGGAAATATTCTTTGATCCGCTTTTCCGCCGCTTGCTGCTCGTACCGGGCATCCTCCATCCGCTCGGCCAGGCAGCGGAGCTTGTTTTTCAAAAACGCCGCCACGCTGGAGAGTTTGACAAAGCTGTCGTTATACAAAACCTCGCTGGGAGAAAATTTGGAAAGCTCGTTAATCAAGCGGGCCTCCAGGTCTTTTCCCTCCATCTCGGTCAAAAACACCTCGCCGGTGGAGATATCCGCAAAGCTGACCCCAAAAAAGCCTTTTTCCACATAGACGCTGGCGATATAGTTGTTTTTCGCCTCGTCTAAAAAACCGCCCTCGGTCACTGTTCCCGGCGTGATGATCCGGATAACGTCCCGCTTGACCACCCCTTTGGCCAGGGCGGGGTTTTCCATCTGCTCACAGATGGCCACCTTATATCCCTTGTCAATCAGGCGTTTAATATAGGCTTCACAGCTGTGGTGGGGAACCCCGCACATGGGCGCCCGCTCGGACAACCCGCAGTCCCGCCCCGTCAGGGTAAGCTCCAGCTCCCGGGAGACTAACAAAGCGTCCTCATAGAACATCTCGTAAAAATCGCCCAGCCGGAAAAACAGGATGCAATCGCTGTATTTCTGTTTGATCTCATGGTACTGCATCATCATCGGCGACGGTGACGGCATATGGTGGTTCCCTCCCTGCTAAAAGTGATGGATGGTTTCCCGCCGACGATTAGTGGCAGCCTGCGCAGCTGTCGCAGCTTCCCGAGCAGGAAGAGGTGATGTCACAGGTCTGGGGATCTTCCCCGTTAACCGCCATCACCAAGATCATATTAACCTGATTCATCAGGTTGTCCATGGCCTGCTTGGCCACATTGTACGCCGCCATATGCTCGTTTTTCATAATCATCTCATAGATTTCCCGCACTTCGGCGTCTAACGCCTTCATCTTGTCGCTGTCACGGGGCACCTTGTTCATCTCGGCATTTAAGTCGATGCGCTTTAAGTTGAATTTCCTGATGAGATCCTCCAGCTCCGGATCCAGGTCGTTGGCGTTTTTCGCCGCCTCCAGCGCCTTGTATTCCTCGGTCTGCTGTACCGCAGAGCCCAAATCTCTCGCCAGTTTGATAACGTCCATTGTATAATTCCTCCGTTTTTCGTTGATTCCGGGAAGTTTTTTCCCGGTGATATTTATAAAACTGAATCATTCAGGATTATAACAAGTTTCATCCGCCCGTTCACCCAAAAGCACCCCGGGCTTGGAACCGGTGATTTTTACCGAGACAAATTGGCCGATTAGATCGCCCGTGCCCGGAAAATCCACCAGGATGTTCCCGTAATTGCGCCCGGTGACGCGGCCGGGCGCCGACCGGCTTTCCCCTTCCACCAAAACCCGGAAGGTTTTCCCCTCCATCTGGCGGAAAAGCTCGATGCCGATGTCCTGCTGCACCGCGAGCATCTGCCGAAACCAGCGGCCCTTTTCCTCATCGGAAACAGGGTCGTCCATCTCCGCCGCTTTGGTGCCGGTGCGGCGGGAATATAAAAAGGTGAACAGCCCGTGATACCGAACAGCCTTAATCAGCTCCAACGTCTGCAAAAAGTCTTCTTCCTGCTCGCCGGGAAAGCCTACGATGATATCGCTGGTGAGCACCACGTCGGGCATTTTTTCCCGGGCGTAGGAGACAAGCTCCAGATAATCCTCCCGGGTGTAGTGCCGGTTCATGGCTTTTAAAATCCGGTTGCTCCCGCTCTGCACCGGGAGGTGGATATGATGGCACACCTTTTCGCAGCCGGCAATGGTATCGATGAGCCGTCTCGTGCAGTCTTTGGGGTGGCTTGTCATAAACCGGATGACAAAATCTCCCGGAATGTCGTTAATCCGTTTAAGAAGTTCGGCAAAATCCACCCCGTCCGGAAGGGTCTTCCCATAACTGTTAACGTTTTGCCCCAGCAAAGTGATCTCTTTATACCCCTTTGCCACCAGATCCTCGGCTTCTGCAAGAACCGCCTCAGGCGTGCGGCTGCGCTCCCGCCCTCTAACATAGGGGACGATGCAGTAGGTACAGAAATTGTTGCAGCCGTACATCACCGGGAGGTTTGCCTTAAAGCTGCCTTCCCGCTGCACCGGAAGGCCCTCGGCAATCGTCCCGTCCATATTGTCTACCGAAAACACCCGTTTATCACCCGAAAGGGTCTGATACAAAAGCTCGGGCAGGCGGTGCAGGGCGTGGGTGCCGAACACCAGATCCACATAGGGGTAGCTGTCTTTGATCTTTTGAGCGATCTGCTCCTGCTGGGTCATGCAGCCGCACAGGCCGATCACCAGGTCAGGGTGCTGCCTCTTGAGCTTTTTTAACGCCCCCACGTTGCCGAACACCCGGTCTTCCGCGTTTTCCCGGACGGCACAGGTGTTGTATAAAACGAGCCGCGCCCCCTCGGGGGAGTCGCAGAAGCCGTAGCCCATCTGGGCCAGCTGGCCTTTGAGCTTTTCCCCGTCGCTGACGTTTTGCTGGCAGCCATAGGAATGGACATACGCCAGCGGCGGCCCTTCGGGATAACGCCCGCCGATTAGTTCCCGCACCTTTTGTTCATACTGCCGCTGGCGGGCAAGCTCCCCGTCGGGTACGAAAACCGAAGAACTGTCATTGGTTGTATGTGTATTCAACTGGGCGCCTCCTGCCGAAAGTGATAGATTTTATTTTATCATCTTTTTCCCTGTTTCGCAAGTTTTTCCGACAAAATAGATGGGATTTTTTGCGGCATCAGTTGACCTTTTTCACCAGATGTTGTATGATAATAACCAGAAAGCACAAAATAAACGGGTTTTCTCCATAAATGAATCCCCTCCGCCCAAGGCGGGCGGATATACCATGCCTACTAAAGGTCTTCTCTCCCTCTCTTTCTGAGCCGGCCCCTGCCATTTTCAGCGGGGCCGGTTTTGTTTTTGCATCTTCCTACAAAAAACAAAGGGCGATCAGGCGGCAGTCCCCTGTTTTGACAGAATTTTCGTTGCATTCGCTATTTGGGCATGTTATGATAAAATTAGATATTATTTTGATACAGCCTTTTCCGGCAGGGAGGACAAAACAAGATGGAAAACGAAAAGCGGATCGCCGTGTTAATCGACGCGGACAACGTGTCCCAGAAATATATCAAATGCATTCTGGATGAGATCGTCACCCACGGCATTCCCACCTACAAGCGGATCTATGGAGACTGGACCAAACCCCAGCTGGGCTCCTGGAAGGATGTTTTGCTGGAATACTCCATCACTCCCATCCAGCAGTACAGCTACACCACAGGGAAAAACGCCACCGATTCGGCGCTGATTATCGACGCCATGGATATTCTGTACTCCCACAATGTGGACGGCTTTTGCATTGTATCCAGCGACAGCGATTTTACAAAACTCGCCTCCCGCCTGCGGGAAGCGGGGATGTTCGTCATGGGAATCGGCGAAAAAAAGACGCCCCGCCCTTTTATTGCCGCCTGCGAAAAGTTTAAATATTTAGAATCTCTGTTGTCCGGCTCCCAGGCCTCCGACAGCGAGGCGGCGGAAGAAGAGGGAGCGGAGGAAACCTCCGCCGAACCCAAAAAGCACCAGTCCGCCAGCGCCAACGACCTCAAAAAGCTCGCCCGCTCCATCCGCAGCATCGTCACCGAGGTTTCCGACGAGGAAGGCTGGGCATATATGGGAGATGTAGGCAACATGCTCAACAAGCGGTTCCCGGACTTTGACACCCGCAACTACGGCTTTGCAAAGCTCACCCCATTAGTCTCCTCCCTCAAGGAGTTTGAAATCGACAACCGAAAGACCAGCAACCCCCACATTGTACACAAATATATCCGCAACAAGCAAAAGCGGGAGACAAAACGCCCTTCGGAGGTAAGCGCCTCCAACAAGATCAAATGCCAGAAAAACAACTGGTAAGATAAAAAACATCCCACGGCTATACCGTGGGATGTTTTTTATCTTTTTCTTCTTTAAAACTCGTCCTCATTGTCCAGGTTGTGCCAGACGTTTTGCACGTCGTCGTTATCCTCCAAAGCGTCCAGCAACCGGCGCATTTTTACCTGGCTGTCCTCGTCGGTCAGCGAGATGGTGTTGGCGGGAACCTGCTCCACCTCAGCGGAGACGATGGAATACCCCATCTGCTCAATGGCCTCCCGCACGGCGCTGAAGTCCGCGGGAGAGGTGGTGATTTCCGCGATGTTGTCCTCGTCGATGTTGTAATCGTCCGCCCCGGCGGTGATGAAATCCTCCATCGCCTTGTCCTCGTCGGTGACCGACTCCACCACGATGACTCCCTTCGGCTCAAACATAAAGGAAACGCAGCCGGTGGTTCCCAAATTGCCGCCGAATTTATCGAAATAGTGGCGAATGTCCGATGCGGTGCGGTTGCGGTTATCCGTCAGGCACTCCACGATCACGGCCGCGCCGCTGGGGCCGTAACCCTCGTACACAATGGTCTCGTAATCGTTTTTCTCGCCGCCGCCGGCCGCTTTTTTGATGATGCGGTCGATGTTGTCGTTGGGGACGTTGTTGGATTTCGCCTTGGCGATTAAATCCCGCAGTTTCGAGTTGGACGCGGGGTCGGCGCCCCCTTCCCGCACCGCCACGGAGATCTCCCGGCCGATTTTGGTAAAGATCTTCGCCCGCTGGCCGTCGGTTTTCTCCTTTTTGCGCTTGATGGTGCTCCATTTGGAATGTCCTGACATGGTAAATCATCCTCCGTAATTGTGTGCCGCACAGGCGGCCGCCAAAAAATATGCAAAAGCAAGCCGGCCGTTTCCTACAAAACCGCCGGCCATTGTCAAACAGACCGATACAAATTATTTTACCAAAAAATCAATACTCGCGCAACCCCTTGGGATAATGATTTTTAAGCACCCCGCCGGAGGCCTTGCCAAATCCCAGGGGAATCCCCTCCACAAACACCCCGGCATAGCCCTTCCACTCGGGCGGACAGGGGACGGTCTGCCCTTTTAAAAACTGGGAGAGCCGCAGATCGTCCGGTGAAAGATCAAGGCTTCTTACAAGGGACTCCCTGTCACAGCACTGAAACAGGTGATGCGAAGGCTCCATCCGCCCTTTTCGGAGCACACCGACCTCGATTCCCCGGCGCAGGACGGTCATCCCCGTTAGATCCGGCAGCCCGTGAGGCAAAAGGAACACTTTATCCTGTAAAACGCAGGGAATTCCCGTGGGGGGAGCGGTAAACGTATCCTCCCAAAATCGCGCTGCCTCCGCCGGAAGGTTTTCCTCCCGCCTGGAAGAGGGAAAGGCTCCGGCGGAAAAGGCGTCTTCCCCGCCCTGTTTTTTTAACTTGGCCACAAAATGCCCTTCCCCGCCCTGCCAGGGGAAGATCCGGCGCATCAGGGACACGTCGGCTCCATCAGAGGAAATCCCGAATGCGGCCAAAGGCTCCTCCCGGCAGGGAGAGCCAAAAAGAACATCGCAGGGGAGCAGCGAAAATTCCGGATGCTCTTCTAAAAACCGGAGGATCACCCCTTCGTTTTCCTCCGGCGCGAAGGTACAGGTGGAGTATACAAGGATTCCCCCGGGCCGCAGGGCTTTGCAGGCGCTTTCCAAAATCAAAAGCTGGCGCTTGGCGCAGTTATGTACGTTTTCCACACTCCACTCTTTCAGCGCCGCCGGCTCCTTACGGAACATCCCCTCGCCGGAGCAGGGGGCGTCCACTAGAATCTTGTCGAAAAACTCCGGCAGCTTCCCGCAAAGGTCATCCGGCCGCATGGAAGTTACCACGGCGTTTTTGACGCCGCACCGCTCCAGGTTGGAGACTAAAATCTTTACCCGGGAAAAGACGTATTCGTTGCTGAACAAAAGCCCTTCTCCCTGCATAGTTGCGGCGATCTGGGTAGACTTCCCCCCCGGCGCGGCGCACAGATCCAGCACCCTTTCCCCAGGTACTGGGGAAAGCACTCTCGCCGCGCTCATGGCCGAGGGCTCCTGCATATAAAACGCCCCCGCGTGATGGAGAGGATGATGGCCCGCGCCCTTAAAATCCCCGGGCAGGAAAAAGCCCTCTTCGCAAAAGGGAACCGGCTGTAGCGGCCAGTCCAAAAGCTCCTTAATATGCCCGGGAGAGCTGTAAAGGGTGTTGACACGCAGTCCTTTGGAGACGGGAGCCTCCATACTCGTAAGATAGTTTTCAAAATTTTCCTGCAAAAGAAGCTTCATCCTTTGGAGGAAATCCGGCGAAAAATCTAGCAAAAAATCACTGCTTTCTTTTAGAATATCAAATGCCTCATACACACATACTACAAAAGCGGAGAGGACATAACATCTTCGCATGAAAAAGAGAAATAAGACTAACTCGTAAAGGAGTGCTTTTTGATGTCAAAAAAGAACGAAAAAAAGGGCCAGCCCCAAAACAATCAGAACTCGAACAACCAAAACTTCCAGAATGTAAACCACCACAACAGCCAGAATGTGAACAAACAGGAAAACCGGAATTCTTCCAACCCGCAGGGCAAGAATTCCCGCAGCGACAGCTTCAAGAATTTGAACCGTTCCGATTTTAACGAGTTCGAATAAGAAACTGAAAATCCCCTTATTTTTGCCGCAGCTAGAAGCTGCGGCATTCTTTTTGAAATCCGGCTGGTAATATGAGCCTTGTGGACTATTGTTTGTTTTCCATCATGGGCGCAAAGCCTTCGCCCAAAACCTCGTTGGCCGTGGTAGCCACCATAAAGGCGCCGGGGTCCACCCCATGCACCAGCCTTTTCAGCTTATAAAACTCGTTTTTCCGCACGGCGCACATCACCACGGTGTTTTCGTTTTGGGTGTAGCCGCCTTTGGCGGCAAACAACGTGGTGCCCCGGCGCAGGCTGGAATGAATCAGGCCGGAGACCTCCTCGGGGAACCTGGTGACGATCATCGTCATCTTGCACTGGTCTAAGCCGTACAGCAGCCCGTCCATCACCTGGGCCGAGGTGAAGATGGCGATAATGGCATACAGGGCGGATTCCAGATTTTTAAACACAAAGGAGGCAAAAGCGATCACCACAAGGTCGATGGCAAAGACGATCTTCCCCAGCGGCAGATAGGGAAACCGCCGCTGGATCATCTTGGAGACAATATCGGCGCCGCCGGTAGAACCGCCCCGCATAAACACCAGCGCCAATCCCGCTCCAATCAGTACCCCGCCGAACAGCGCCGCCAAAATCGGCTCCCCCCGGTAGACCGGGATCCCGGCGAACAAAACATCATAAGACAGGGTGAAAAATACGGTGGAAATCATCGTTTTAATAAAAAAGCTTCTGCCCACAAAACGGTAGCCGATCAGCAAAAGAGGAACGTTAATCAAGGCCACCGCCGTTCCGATGGGAAAACCGGTCAAATATTCAAAGGCAGTGGCTAATCCGGTGACGCCTCCCGGCGCGATCTGATTGGGAACGGTGAACACATGAAATCCTAAAGAATACACCGCCGTCCCCGCCAGGATAAATAAAATATCCAAAAACCAGGTTTTGCCTTTGGAACGCTTTTTATCTTGTGTAAAGTCAATCCACTTTTCAGATTTGTGGTAATCTCGGGGTCTCTTTTTGTCCCCCATATTTTCCCTCCTTACAGACAAACAGTCCCGCCTGAAAGCGGCGGGACAAAGTCTACTCTCTTTGCGACCAGATCAGGTCGAACAGCTCCTGAATTCGTTGGGCCTCCCCTTTTAAATACAGGTAGCCGAACAAAGCCTCCAGCCCGGTGGCCCGGTGATACTCGCTGGTGCTGGCGCTTTTGGGGACGCTGACGCTGGCGTTGCGCCCCCGCTTAAAGATCTCCTCTTCCTCGGGGGTCAAAACCGTTTCCAAAAGATCCATCGCCTTGGCCTGGCTTTGGGCGCACACATAGGAGATGGCCTGCTGATGCAGCCGGTTAGCCGGCGCATTGCCTTTGAGCACCAGATTTTTCCGCACCAGTACTTCAAACACTGCATCTCCCAAAAACGCCAGCGCCCCGGGGCTGTAAAGCTTAGGGCTTTCGCATGGTTGCCTGTTCTCTAACGTAATAAAACCGCCTTTCTGGTAGTATTGCCCGTTTTTCTTCTATTCATGAGCCATCCGGTGGAAAAATTTTGCCGAGCGGCGTTCATGTTGAAAAAACCGGATCAATATCAGTTGACAAAATCAAATTCCAAATCGAAGATGCGGACGGTGTCCCCTTCTTCCACGCCCATTTCTTCCAGCCGCTCGATGATCCCCGAGCTGCGCAAAACCCGCTGGAAATACTGGAGGGACTCGTAATCATCCATGTTGACGGAGTTTAACACCGGCTCCAGCCAGGGAGCGTCCACCACATACACGCCGTTTTCATTTACGATGTCAAACCGGCGGCCGTTGCGCTCGCTGAGTTCTTCGATCAACACCGGCTCAGGTTCAAACTCCCGGATGGGAGGAAGTTCACTGAGCTTGCGGCTGATGGCTTCCACCAGTTCCTTGGTTCCCATAGTGGTTGCCGCCGAGATCCGGTAGCATTCTAAGCCCTGCTCCCGGATAAACCCTTCAAATTCTTCCATCTGCTCCGGCGTGGCCATGTCGCATTTGTTGGCCGCCACCAGCTGAGGACGGCTTGCCAAATCCTCGCTGAACCGGGCAAGCTCTTTTTGAATCAGCAGAAAATCCTCCTTGGGGTCCCGCCCCTCGGAACCGGAGACATCCACCATGTGGACGATCAGGCGGCAGCGCTCCACATGGCGCAGAAATTCGTGGCCCAGCCCCACACCTTCGCTGGCCCCCTCAATAAGGCCCGGGATATCCGCCATCACAAAGGAGTTCCCCTCGGCGATTTTAACTACTCCCAGCACAGGGGTCAAAGTGGTGAAATGATAGTTGGCGATCTTGGGCTTTGCCGCGCTGACCACCGACACCAAAGTGGATTTGCCCACATTGGGGAATCCTACCAGTCCCACGTCGGCCAAGAGCTTTAGCTCCAGCTGGACCTCCAGCTCCTCCCCTGGGAAGCCGGGCTTGGCAAACCGGGGAATCTGCCGGGTGGAGGTGGCAAAGCGGGCGTTTCCCTTGCCGCCTTTGCCGCCCCGGGCGATGATCTGAGGCTCGTCCCCGGAAAGATCGGCGATCAGCCGGCCGGTCTGGGCGTTTTTAATTAACGTCCCCCGGGGAACTTTGATAACAAGATCCTCTGCGCTTTTCCCCGTGCAGTTGTTGGAGCTTCCGTCCTCGCCGTTCGGAGCCACATATTTTCGTTTATAGCGAAAATCCACCAGGGTGGACAGATGGTCGTCCACCGCGAAAACAATGTCGCCGCCCTTGCCGCCGTCGCCGCCGTCAGGCCCTCCGGCGTTGATGTACTTTTCCCGGTGAAAGGACACGGCGCCGTTGCCGCCGTTGCCCGCTTTGATTTTAATTGTTGCAACATCTACAAACATCATTCTTTTGTCCTATCTCCGCCGCCGGCGGTGGATACATCGAAAGGCTTTGGCGGCTGGAATTTTTTAACCTTTCCCCTATTATATAAAAAAAACAGGCTTTTATCAAGCTCTGAAGATGTTCCTTCCCCAGGCGCCTGATAAAGCCCTCGCTATAACCGTAAAATCAGTTAATGATTGACCGCATCCAGGATAATATCCATCGCGGTTGTGTGATCGACCATGCCGCTTTCCATCTCGTTTAGTAACGCCGCTACTTTCCTGCGGTCATCCGAAATGTTTGGATATTCCCGCGAATCCTCAGCATCGCCATCCAC
Source organism: uncultured Clostridia bacterium (assembly GCA_944386475.1). Taxonomy (GTDB): domain Bacteria; phylum Bacillota; class Clostridia; order Oscillospirales; family Ruminococcaceae; genus Metaruminococcus. Next base: position 131,079 of record CALXBH010000079.1, read on the forward strand.
CTCTGTGATGCAAATCCCATACATGTCCACCGTTTTGCCCTCGACCGCAATCGGCTGGGAAATGATCCGATAACGAATCGTCTTGCTGTCCTTTAAACAACTTTCATCTTCTACCGCATTTACCGCCATAAACCTGTTACCCTCCACATGTGTAAATTTTTGGATGAAAATCATAATATTGGATCTCACAGATTTTTATTATACTATATCTTGCGGAAATTGCAACCACCTGTTCTTCTAGAGAGTACGACAACATTCGACATCTTTTGACAAAACGGTCATTTTGTTTGTAAAAGAAAAATAAATCCAGATTCCAGTTCTATGGAATTTTTGGATAATTCCCCATGGGAGTAAAATTTTTTCCGAAAACTTCGTTAATTGTAATATATTGCCATATTCTTGACAGAAGAAATCAATTCGTTAATATCCCCAAAATTTTCCCGGTACAACTCTAAAATCACATCACCTTGATAATCAAGACTTTTTAGCAGCTGGAAAAAATTTTTAAAGTCAAAGTCGCCTTTTCCGATAGGAAGGCAATCCTTTTCCTTATTATGATCGCTGGCGTGCACATGTACAAGACTGTTTCCCAACAGCCTTGCCAGATCAAACGGGTCCTGTCCCGAACGAACTGCCTGCTTGATATCCAAAACAAACCGGGCATTGGGAACGGCGCGTTTCATCTCCAGCAGATAATGGGGATCTCTGCTTCGGCACCGGGTCACATTTTCCTGGGCGACAATCACACCCCAGCGGGCGGCCTCCTCTGTCAGCTTGTAAACCCGCTCAAAAGATTTGTCCAGAGGATAAACGCTCTCTTTCCGGTCCCCGTGGAAAACAAGAATGGTAGCTTCTAAAATATTCATGCAGGCATAATAGCGTTTATAAAATTCCATAATATCCTCAAAACGCCGCTCATAGCCGGTAAAAAACATAAACGGCTCCCAGCCGGAGGAAAACGGATGGACCGATACCACCTGCATCCCATAGGCGTCCAGCAGCCGTTTTAAAGAAATGTTAAAATCTTCTTCAATCTCCCGGAAGGAGTTATAAAAAACCTCGATGGTTTTGATTCCCGCTTTCGCCAGACTTTCAACGGCTGCCTCCGTTACACTGGGATATAAGCAGGCGGAAGAAACCCCGAATCTCATTCTGTGCGCTCCCCCTTTTCCATAAAATCAAACAGCAATGCACAGCAGATTCCTGTTTAATTTATCATACCATTCCTATGACAAGGTTTTCAAGGGGGATTGTAAAGACAGACTGTAAACATCATTCAAGCAGCTGTTTTAAGTACCGAAATAGCGGGGTTATTCTCCTGCAAACGGCTGGAATTCCGGGGTAAAACCATTTTGTTCCGGCACTTCCTTGCGGATCCCCAGGATATGGATGTACCGGATGTTGGTGATGGCATAGGTGTTCAGCGGGCGGCAGTTGGCATCGTTGGAATGGGCGGCAATCCGAATGTTGTTAAGCGCAGGCGTTTCGCCGGTGCTGACAACCACAAGAGTATGATAAAATTGGTAATCCGCATCCCCCAGCTGAATTAAATCGCCCGGCTGCATAGCGGAGATATCCGCCTGCTGGGCAAAGGGACCCTCCCCGCTGTTGCTGGTTAGAAAGTCATAGAGATACTGTACGCCGGTCCAGGAGGCGGTGCGGTTTTCCGAGGTGATATAAAACCAGCCGTAAACCGGCGTGTAGTTCATGACCCCGCCGCCGGCGTACAGGCACTGAGAAGCAAAGTTGGTGCAGTCCCCGCCCAGGCCTTGAAAATCCAGAAATTGCGGGTTTCGCCGGTAGGCCCAGTAATCCGCATAATTAACCGCTTTCTCCCGGTCGTAATCGAATGTCACCAGCATGACCTCATCGCTCCCTTATATCCCGTTTTAAACCTGCTTCATTATATGGAGCAACCCTCCCTTTCATGCTAAAGCTTCCCCTGTATAGCCGCCCAAAAACGGGAAATCCTAACGTAAAAAGGAGGTCTGCCCTATGAACGATATAAAACAAGAGATTATCCAGGAGCTTAACTCCCGGATCGAGCGGTTAAAAAGCCACGATGACCACCGGGTGTCCCAGCAGGAGGACAATCAGTACGCCCAGCTAAACCACGCTGTTTCCCGCATCATCGGCGTCTCCCTGTGCAAAGAGCTGGAGGATGTCCGTCAGTTTGTAAACGAGCTGTAGCTTAAAATGATAACATAAGCGGGCAGGCTTAAAGCCTGCCCGCTTATGTTATGCTTGGTATAGGTTACACCAAAAAATCTCTGCAAAAACCTTGTTTTTGTAAAATAGTTATGATACAATTGATATAGAAAAAATAGAGAAAGTGAGGTGGACAAAATGACCAATACCATTCTGATAAAATCAAACGCCATTTTGTCCGCTGATTAAGCTGCCTTTTTCATACAGATACGGATAAAGCTGTCGCCTCTGATTTTATCAGAGGCGATTTTTATATCCTAAATTTTATGAAAGAGGTAATGTTATGAACGAATCGAAATTTGTACCAGGGACAAAGGGAAATGAATGTCAGCCTATTGGTGAAAAAGACATGCCGAAGCAAGAAAAACTGATCACCATTCAAATCAGTAAATATTTGACCCATACTCTAGCGGAAAAGATTGCCGCAGCACATTGGCATTCCTGCGCGCCGGAATGGGTCGACCGAATTCGTTTGGCAGCCTATGATGACAGCTATTTTTATGATTGTTTTGAGGTGGTTGCGCTTAATCAAAACGATGCTGTGATCGGTAGCTTGCATTGTGTTCAAAATGAAAGCGATCAGAATTTATGGTACTACGGAGATTTATTTGTTATTCCGGAATACCGGCGCATGGGAATCGCGGCTCGGATGATTAAGGCAGCGATCGATCATTTAAAGGACCTCGGCGCAAAGACACTCCGTGTATATGTTGAACCAGATAATTTACCGAGCATAGCGCTTCACAAAAGCATCGGTTTTGGGGAAAAACCTTGTCAAGGCTTTAATAATCTCATTCTTGACGGCGAGCTTATGTTTGAGCTGGATTTACCGTGCCCCTATTCTGTCATCCCGGCGAAAACAGATAAGGCCATGTTTGTTACGAGGTTTTACTCTGAAAACATAGAAAGCTTGCACGGGAAACCAATATCACTGGACGAATGGAAAGATGTATTATCCTCGAATGACGAAGATGAGCAGAATTTCCTTATATGCCGCGGCTGTATGCCGCTTGCATGGCTGCGTATTAACGGGCTGCTTCATAAAGATATGGCCTGGATCAGTATGCTGGTGGTAAGCGACAAGCATCATCGTCAAGGTATCGGCAGTTATGCAATTTCAGTTTCCGAGAAATTTGTGAAGGAAAAAGGCTTCCGCAAAACAGGCGCCCGCACGACCGAAGATAATATTCCGGCTCAAAACCTATATAGAAAATGTGGGTATGCTGTTGCGGAATACGGTGAATGCACAACCGGGGACGGAGTTAAACGTATGGGATATACTTTTGTGAAAGAGATGAATTAACCGAAAACGCAGGGCCTCCGGCGGTTAAACTGCCGGAGGCCCTGGATTTTTTTACATGATGGGAGCAAAAAGCGATTCGTACTTTACATTAATAATTCTTCGCCTGGATCTGGAAATACGCCTTGGGATGAGCGCACACCGGGCATACCTCTGGGGCTTCCAAGCCCACATGGATATGGCCGCAGTTGGAACACTGCCAGATAACGATATCGCCTTTTTTAAACACTGTTCCCTGCTCCACATTGGCGAGCAGAGCAAGATAGCGCTCCTCATGCTCCTTTTCGATCTTTCCTACCTCTTCAAACAGATAGGCGATGTGGTCAAAACCCTCTTCCTTGGCCTCTTTGGCGAAGGTGGCATACATATCCGTCCACTCGTAGTTTTCTCCGGCGGCGGCGTCCTTTAAATTGGCGGCAGTGTCGCCGATGCCATCGTGCAAAAGCTTAAACCAGATTTCCGCATGCTCCTTTTCATTGGCAGCAGTTTCGGCAAACAGGTTGGCAATCTGAACATAGCCTTCCTTTTTCGCCTTGGAGGCATAGAAGGTGTATTTGTTCCGCGCCTGGGATTCGCCGGCAAACGCCGCCATCAAGTTCGCTTCTGTTTTGGTCCCTTTTAAGTCTTTCATGTTTTAAATCCCTCTTTCTTTTTGAATATTGATTTGACAGTCTTTGCAAAGGCCCTCCATCACCAGGGAATGAGAGGCCACCTGAAAGCCTGTTTGATCCGTTACTGACTGCTCCAGTCCGGAAAGGATATCCAGGGAAATATCAAAAATACGTCCGCACCGGGTACAGACCATATGATCGTGCCCATCCACCCGGGCGTCAAAACGGTCCGCACCATCAGGAAGGCTAATCCGCCTTAGAATCCCCATTTCGGATAATAGCCGCAGATTGCGGTACACCGTCCCCAAGCTGATGTTCGGGAGCTCATCTCGAAGCGCCCTGTAAACCATATCGGCGGTAGGATGTCCTTTCAGCCGGATGACTGTATTTAAAATAAGCTCTCTTTGTCTGGAATATTTCATAGCAACCACTTTTTAATAATAGGAATTATTACTGTTTTTAGTATAGCAAAAACCTTCTATTCTGTCAAGAGGAAAAAGGAGGCGCACAAGATAAATTTCCTGTTGCCTCCTGAAGCCGTTCCCGGAATACTCAGGCGCCCGCTCGTTTGCAGTTTAAAAACTTAAATTTTCCTTATATTTGGGGTTAAATGATTGCTTTCCCCTGTACCCCTGTGCTATAATCGTCCCGGATCAGTAGAAAGTCCCTAAAAAAGGGAAATAAAGAAAGGGCAGGTACAACGCTATGTTTCAAGTCAGCCATGTCAGCAAGCAATACGGAAAAACGCTTGCCAACAACGATATCACCTTTTCGGTGGACGATGGGCAGATTGCGGTTTTGTTAGGGCCAAACGGCGCGGGCAAATCCACCATCATCAAATGTATCGCCGGGCTTTTGCGGTTTCAGGGAGAAATCACCGTCTGCGGCATGGACAACAAGTCCATCGACGCCAAGCGGATTCTGGGCTATATCCCCGAAATGCCGGCGGTTTACGATCTGCTCACAGTGGGCGAGCATCTGGAATTTATTGCCCGGGCCTATGAGCTGGAAAACTGGCAGCAGCGGGCGGATGAACTGCTCGCCCGGTTTGAGCTGACGGATAAAAAGGACAAGCTGGGCAAGGAGCTTTCCAAAGGTATGCAGCAAAAGCTCAGCATCTGCTGCGCTATTTTGCACAATCCCAAAGTCGTCATCTTTGACGAGCCCATGGTGGGACTGGATCCCCACGCCATCAAGGAGCTGAAAAAACTGTTTTTAGAGCTGCGGGAAGAGGGCGCCTCGATTCTTATCAGCACCCATATGCTGGACAGCGTAGAGGACTACTGGGACATCGCCCACATTATGGTAAGCGGTATGTTCGCAGCCACCAAACTCAACAACGCCCAGGATACCCACGAGGAAAGTCTGGAGGAACTGTTCTTCTCCATCACGGAGGGACAGGCCCCGTCACAGGCCGAATAATCCGGCGTATAAAGACGCTTTATTTCTAAGAAGGGATCAAAACGATTATGAAAGGAATTCGCTACCTGTTTTTGACGACGGTCAAAAACACCATCAAGGATTTAAAAAATAATCCCGGAAAGCTTGTGCTGGTTGTTCTCTTCGTTGTGCTCATCGGAATAACCATTGCCAGTTCCTTTGCTCCTGCCGGCATGGAGGGGCAGGAATACCGCAAGGTGGAAGAGGTGTACGCCCTGGTATTTGTTTTATATGCGTTTACCTTTGTCACCATGAGCTACAAGGGACTGAGCTCCGGGGCGAGCTTTTACTCTATGGCGGACGTAAACCTGTTGTTTCAACTCCCCGTTTCCTCCAAAAGGATCTTATTTTACGGGCTTATTAAACAGATGGGCGTCTCGCTGCTCATGGGCGGCATCATCTTTTTCCAGTATGGCTGGCTGAGCCAAACCTACCCTATCTCCATTCTGGATATGATCGTTATCCTGATCGGTTATGGCGTAGTTATGTTCTGCGCCCAGGTGACGGCCATGGCTATCTACTCATTTTCCAGCGGTGACGATAACCGCCGCCGGGTGATTAAAGGAATCATTATTGTCGTCTGCTTGGCCATGGCCGCTTATGTGGCTTACCCCTTTCTTTTCGATCAAAGCGACATCATCAACCGAGCGGTTCAAAGAATCAACAGTATTTATCTGAACCTTGTGCCGGTGATCGGCTGGAGTAAGCAGGCAGCAGTAGGCGTTTTGACCGGCAGCTATCTTTACCTGCTGGCCGGTTTAGGCGCCGTGGCAGCCTATGTGGTGCTGTTTTTGGCGCTGATTACCAAAAGCCATTCCAATTTTTACGAGGACGTTTTGCAGGCCACCGAGGTGAGTTTTTCCGCCATCACAGCAAAAAAGGAAGGAAAAGTCAACGATGTGATGCCCAAAAACATCAAGGTTGGAAAAACCGGCATTGGAAAGGGCCGCGGCGCAGCTACCTTCTTTTACAAGCATATGATCGAAAACCGGCGTTCCCGCATCTTTTTGCTGGACGGCATCTCGCTGATCTTTTTGGCGGTCGTGCTTGTTTTCTCCTTTACCATGGAAGAAGCAGATCTGCTGGTTGTCTTTATCATGGCCACCTACATGCAGGTGTTTTCCACCGCTATGGGGCGCTGGGGACGGGAATTCACCCTCCCCTATGTGTATATGATCCCCCAAAGCCCCTTTAAAAAGCTTGTCTGCATCTGTCTGGAAACTGTGTTAAAAGCCGTTTTTGAGGCGGTGCTCATGTTCGTGCTGGTGGGCATTATCATGCAGGCCTCTCCCTTAGAGGTAGCTGCCTGTATTCTGGCCCGCATTGGGTTTGCCCTGTTGTTTATCGCCGGGGATATTCTGGTGGAACGGATCATTGGCGGAAGCTTAAACAAGGTCTTTTTAATGTTCATCTATTTTCTTGTTGTGATTCTTTTGTGTGTTCCCGGCCTTGTCATCGGCGGTATTTTATCCTCCTTTATCCCGTTGGTCCCCGCCCTGGTGACCACCTTAGTGATGAGCTTTGTGTGCAACCTAGCCATTTCTGCGCTGATCGCCTTCCTGTGCCGGAACATGTTAAACTACGCAGAAATCAACAACCGGTAACACCTTTTTCTGCGGACAAAAATCCATCGTCAGGGATCTGCTGCAAAGTGGAAATATTCCGGTCATAGTTAAAAAGGCCTCTTGCCAATGTTCTATTGGCAAGAGGCCTTTTCCCATTATTACTAAGACGACAAAAAGCGGGCTCCGAAGGGAAGCCTTCAGAGCCCGCTTTGTTTTGCGCTTGTTTTCTTACTGAGCGTAAACGCTGACCTTTTTGCGGTCACGGCCCAAACGCTCGAATTTTACCTTGCCGTCCACCAAAGCGTACAGGGTATCGTCCGAACCACGGCCTACGTTCTCGCCGGGATGAATGTGGGTGCCGCGCTGTTTAACGAGGATGTTCCCCGCCAGAACAAACTGGCCGTCCGCACGTTTCACACCAAGGCGTTTGGACTCGGAATCACGTCCGTTTTTCGTGGAGCCAACACCTTTTTTGTGAGCGAAAAACTGCATATTCAATCTTAACATAACTTACACCTCCGCGTCTATGATTTTAATCGTTCCTTGGTAATCCTGCGACAGCACTGTCAGATGCAGATAAAGCGCTTTTAAAAACGCCTGTGCATCCTCCCGCCGGCAGTCTTGTGGCAGGGCGAGTTTCACCCCGCCGTCGGGATCAGCCGATACCTGCGCTTTGATGCCCAGGCACTGGGTAATCCCATTTGCGGTAAGCTGAACAGCCGAAGTGACGCTGGCACAGACAATGTCGCTGCCATAATCGGCATAACCGGCGTGCCCGCTGACACAAAAGCCGGTAAGCCTCCCCTTCGACCGCTGAAACCGAGCCGTAATCATCCCTTATGCGTTGATGGACTCGATTCTTACCTGGGTGTAAGGTTGTCTGTGTCCCATTTTCCGTTTGGAATCCTTTTTGGGTTTGTAGGTGAAAACGGTGATTTTTTTGCCTTTCCCGTTTTTCAGCGTTTTCGCCACAACAGAAGCGCCCTCCACAAAAGGAGTCCCGGCAACCAATCCATCGTCTTTGCCAACAGCGACAACTTTGTCAAAGGTCACTTCGGAATCCGCTTCCACATTGAGCTTTTCAACAAAGATGACGTCGCCTTCGCTGACGCGGTACTGTTTGCCGCCGGTTTCGATCACTGCATACATTGTAAGGCACCTGCCTTTTCCATAATCTCGCTATGCCCAAGGCCCGGGATTTTCACCCGATTACTGCCCGGCATACGCGGCTTATATAGTTTACCATACCCTTCAAAGCTTGTCAACCATTTTTCGGCAAAACCTAAGGGTTCTCCCCTCCTTATGCTTCGGGGGAAAGGGAAAACTCCTTGCACAGAGCCTCGTAGGCCGCCGGGTAGTCGGATTCCTCCACCAAAACGGAGATATCCGTCTCCGAGGTGGTGATTAAAAGAATCCCCACGCCGATTTTATCGAATACATCGAACACCCTGGCCGCCACGCCGGGATGCTCCGGCATGTCCTCCCCAAACAGGGCGATCTTGACGTTCCCGTTGTTGACAAGCGTCTTGACCCCGGGATGCTTATCCTTTACCAGGTTAGCAAGGGCCACCACGTCGGTTACATGCTCGTCGCTTACGGTAAAGGAGACGGTAATATACTCCCCTGTGACCGCCGTCTGGGAGATCATGTCTACATTAATCCCCTGATCGCTGACCCGTTTAAACACCCGGGACAAAAAATTTGCCTTTGCCGGTGCGTGCCCCAATGTGAGCAGGGCCACATCCTCTGTCACCGTGATTTTGCTGATGTCGTGCTGTGCCATCTTAAAAAGACCTCCTTTACTGCTGTGGCTGCCGTCTATTTTTATGAACGGCCAGACTGTCAAAAAGCATGGTTAAAAAAACCGTCACGCAGGCGGACAGGCGCCGCCGGAGTGACTCTATGCGAGAAAACCGGTGACAAAAAGCGGTATAGCCGCTTTTTATCCGGTTTTCGATCGAAAAGGGGGAATCGGGGGAAAAACGCAGAACAAGGCCATGCCGCAGTGACCTAAGTTTGTCCCTCGAAAATAGCCGGGATTATTTTATGATCTCCAAATATTCCTCCCCGATGACTGTGTTAAGGGTCTCCTCCACATAATCATAGGTAAACCGGCTGTCGTTTCTCCGCACCCCGTGCTGGTTTGCCAGCTCTTCGGTATAGCTGGCCCAGGGGATGATCCGGATATTGCTGTAGCCCGATTCGTACTGGGTGATGGTGGGGATAAGCTTTACATCCGACACCGAGATAGAGTTATCCTCATAATTTTTGGTCACCGTCAGATCCAAAATACCGCCGATCATGTTGGGGGCTTCCGACTGGGCGGAGATAAAATTCCCCAGGGAATAAATGACCGGCGCCTGTGTCCCATCGGGCTTTTGCAGCATCTCGATGGACTGGAGCACATGGGGATGGGTGCCTAAAATAATATCCGCGCCCCAATCCACCATCTTCTGGGCCAAGTCCTTCTGCCGGTCGGCGATGGTATGGGTGCCTTCCACACCCCAATGAGCGAACACCACCACGCAGTCCGACTGCTCCTTGGCCGCTTCGATCTGCTGCTTAATCAGCTCTTCGTCGCTTGTGTAGATCAGACGGATGTCCGTATCGTCCGGCAGAGGGATGCCGTTGGTGTGCTCGGTGATACCGATAAAGCTGAAGGTGATATCGTTGACCGTCATGGTTTTGACGGTGTTTAAATCCTCGTCGTTCCGGTAGGCTCCCGTCACCAGGGCGCCCTCTTTCCCCGCCCAGTAGTCCAGCGTGGAAATCACACCTTTGGTTCCCTTATCCAGGATATGGTTGTTGGCGTGGTTAAAGACCCTAAAGCCCAGCTTTAACATCTCGTCCCCCAGCTCCGGCGGGCTGTTGAAGCAGGGATAATCCGAAGGCTCGTAGATCGGCGCGATTACCGTCTCCTGGTTAATGACCGGCAGGTCCGCCCTGGCGATAATGTCCGCGATGTTCTGGTAGGCATAGGAAAAATCATACCCGCCGTCGGTTCCCCTGGCCTTGGCCTGCTTATAAATGGAACTGTGTATCAGGTTGTCCCCGGCGGCCATCATCCGCACGGTGGTAGGCTCCTTCACCGGCTCCTCCGGAATGGAGGAGACCTCCTGGGCCTGGGACTCCTGAGGCTGTCCCCCTGTCGTCACCGAGCCGTTTCCCGTGCATCCCGCCATAACACCCAGCAAAAGCACACAGGCCGTTAAAAGGGACGCAATCCTCATCTTTTTCATAATACTATCCTTTCTGTTCCCCAAAAAGCATCCTGCTTAGGGCTTACAGCATATCGCTCATCTGATACAGCCCCGGCTCTTGATCTGCTAAAAACAGCGCGGCGTTTACCGAGCCCACGGCGAAAACCTCTTTGCTGTAGGCCGAGTGGGACAGGGTAATCACCTCGTCCCGGCCGGCAAAAATCACCTCGTGATCCCCCACGATGGTGCCGCCCCGCACCGAATGGATGCCGATCTCGTTTTTCTCTCTTTTCTTGCGCTGGGAGTGGCGGTCGTATACAAAATGGCAGCTCCCGTCCAGGGTGTCGTTGATGGCGTCGGCCAACATAATCGCCGTCCCGCTGGGAGCGTCGATCTTCTGGTTATGGTGCTTTTCCACGATCTCAATGTCAAACTGGCCGCCCAAAACCTTGGTAGCCTTTTTGGCCAGTTCCACCAGCAGGTTAATCCCCAGCGACATATTAAAGGAGAAAAACACCGGGATGGTTTTGGCCGCTTCATGGATCTGTTCGATCTGCTCCTTCTGATAGCCGGTGGTGGAGATGACCACCGGGGTTTTGTGTGCCTGTGCATAGCGGAGCATATCATCAAGCACGGAAGGATTGGAAAAATCAATAATCACATCCACCGGCACATCTACCTCGTCAAACGTCTTAAAGACGGGGAAATCACTGTACGGCTGGGTATAAAGATCCACCCCCGCCACGGTTTTGCAGTCCTCCCGGTTTTCGATCACCGAGGCGATTACCCTGCCCATCTTGCCGCAGCAGCCGCTGATTAACACCTTGCGCATTCCCTTTTACATCCTTTCTTTTTATCTTGTTCCCTATAAGACAGCAACAGGCCGCCCCCATCCCGGGGATGGAGACAGCCCGCCGCCGTTACGCGAGCAGGCCGTGTTTTTTCATGATCCCGCTCAGCGCGCTTTTTTGTTGATCGTCCATGGTAAGCAAAGGCATCCGGCACTCGCCCACCTCCATGCCCATCAGGTTCATGGCGTCTTTCACCGGGATGGGGTTGACGTCCATAAACAGGGCGTTGATAAGATCCAAAAGCTCCAGCTGGAGATTGGCGCTCTCGGCAACCTTGCCGTCAAAATACAGCTGGCAGATGTCATGGGCCTGCTTGGGGCAGACGTTGGATAAAACCGAGATCACGCCGCTTCCCCCCAGGGACAAGATCGGCACGATCTGATCGTCGTTGCCGGAATAGATGGCCAAATCGTCCCCGCACAGGGCCTTGATCTGCGCCACAGCGGAGATATTCCCGCTGGCTTCCTTATCCGCGACGATGTTGGGATGCTTGCACAGCTGGGCAAAAGTCTCCGGCTTGATGGTCACCCCTGTCCGGGAGGGAATGTTATACACAATGATCGGAAGGTTTACGCTGTCGGCGATCATGGTGTAGTGGCGGATAAGCCCCCGCTGGCTTGTTTTATTGTAATAGGGTGTCACGACCAGCAGGCCGTCCACCCCCAGCCGCTCTGCTTCTTGGGAAAGCTTGATGGCATAGTCGGTGTCGTTGCTGCCGGTGCCGGCGATCACCGGAATCCGTCCGCCCACCTTTTCCACCGTGTAGCGGATGACCTCCACATGCTCCTCGTGGGTCATGGTGGCCGACTCTCCCGTGGTGCCGCAGGTGATGATCGCGTCGGTGCCGTTGGCAATCTGGAACTCGAGCAATTCCCCAAGCTTGTCAAAATTTATCGAGCCGTCCGGGTGCATGGGGGTGATAATCGCAACCCCCGCGCCGGTAAACAAAGCTTTTTTCATGGTGAACTCTCCTTTTGTCTATCAAAAAATCAGTGTGGAATAGGCGGCCGTCTATCCGGCAGCCCCTTAGTCCAGATACCCCTTGGCCGCCAACAGTTCCGCCATCAGCACCGCACCGCCGGCCGCGCCGCGGATGGTGTTGTGGGACAGGCAGACAAATTTATAATCGTACTGGGAATCCTCCCGCAGACGGCCGATGGATACCGCCATGCCGCCTTCCAGATCCCGGTCCAATTTGGCCTGGGGCCGGTTGTCTTCTTCAAAATAATGTAAAAACTGTTTGGGAGCGCTGGGAAGCTGAAGCTCCTGAGGAACGCCTTTAAAGTCCGCCCATTTCTGTTTGATCTCCTCGATGGAGGGCTTTTGGGCAAAGGAGACAAACACTGCGGCGGTGTGTCCGTCGCTGACGGGCACCCGCAGGCACTGGGTGGTGATCGACGGACCCTTGGCGGGGGTGATGGCGCCGTTTTCCAGTTTGCCCCAGATCTTCAGAGGCTCCTGCTCGCTTTTTTCCTCCTCACCGCCGATGAAGGGGATCACGTTGTCCACAATCTCGGGGAAGGTCTCAAAGGTCTTGCCCGCGCCGGAAATCGCCTGATAGGTGCAGGCCAGCGCCTTGGTGACGCCGTATTCCATCAGCGGATGCAGCGCCGGCACATAGCTTTGCAGGGAGCAGTTGGATTTTACCGCCACAAAGCCCCGTTTGGTGCCCAGGCGTTTGCGCTGGGCGGCGATGACCTCCGCGTGATCGGGGTTGATCTCCGGGATAATCATGGGCACATCGGGGGTTCCCCGGTGGGCGGAGTTATTGGAGATCACCGGGCATTCCGCTTTGGCATAGCGCTCTTCCAGCGCACGGATCTCCTCTTTTTTCATATCCACGGCGCAGAACACAAAGTCCACCGCCGCAGCCATTTTTTCCACGTCCTCGGTGGCGTCCATCACCATAAGGTCTTTCATAGACGCCGGCATGGGCTGTTTTAATTTCCAGCGGTCGCCCACCGCCTGCTCATAGGTTTTGCCCGCACTGCGGCCGCTGGCGGCCAAAGCCGTCACGTGAAACCAGGGATGGTTTTCCAGCAGCACAGCGAACCGCTGGCCGACCATACCGGTGGCGCCGATAATTCCCACGTTAAATGTTTTCATAATGTGTTCTCCTTTTCTCTGCCCCGGGCAAGCATGCCGGGTATTTTTAGTCCTTTTCCATTTAAAAACCGGAAATTAACAAAAAAACCGGTTGAAAACCGGTTCATCATACAATATAATAGAAACATTGGCGCCGAAAGGAACCTATCAGCGCCGGCAGCTCTCCATCCTATTGCGATGACAGTGACGCGTCTGTTAAACGCGCCCCCAGAACAGCTTGTCGCCAAAAGCTGTCTTCGGCGGTTTTTCCTTTTTGCAGTTGTTCAAACGATTTGGCACTCTCACAAAAGCATACTGATAAAAACCGCATCCTCTACCAGTTTTACTATTTGATTGTCGGTTTTATCATACCACCTTCCACATACGGTGTCAAATGCTTTCTGCAATTCTTTGGATTATTTTCGGCGGGATTTCCCCGCTTAACAGAATTTTTCGGTTGGGAAGAGGTTTTTTATGAAAAAATCAGACTTTTATTACGATCTTCCGGAGGAGCTGATCGCTCAGACCCCCGTGGAGCCTCGGGATCACTCCCGGCTGCTTAAAATGAACCGGGAAACCGGGGAGCTTTCCCATCATCATTTCTACGATCTTGTAAACCTTCTCCGGCCGGGAGATCTTTTAGTGGTCAACAACTCCCGGGTGCTGCCCGCCCGGCTGTACGGTGTCAAGGAAGAAACCGGCGCCGCTATGGAATTTTTGCTGTTAAAGCAGCGGGAACCGGATGTGTGGGAAATTTTAGTACACCCCGGCCGCAAAGCCAAGCCCGGCGCCAAATTCCTTTTTGGGAACGGGCTGTTAAAAGCTCAGATCCTTGACGTGGTAGAGGAAGGCAACCGCATCTGCCGGTTTTCCTACGACAGGTCTCAGGGGGACTTTTACACCATCCTGGACCGGATC
>CALXBH010000080.1 GCA_944386475.1 uncultured Clostridia bacterium
TAGGGGTGCTGTATATTCTGGACGAGCCCTCCATCGGCCTGCACCAGCGGGACAACGACAAGCTGATCGCCACGTTAAAGCGCCTGCGGGATTTGGGAAACACCCTCATCGTGGTGGAGCATGACGAGGACACCATGTACGCCGCCGACTATATTGTAGACGTGGGGCCGGGCGCCGGCGTCCACGGGGGAGAGATCGTCTGCGCCGGAACAGTGGATGATATTAAAGCCTGCGAGAATTCGATGACCGGCCAGTATTTAAGCGGCCGGAAGAAAATTCCCGTCCCCAAAGAGCGGCGGAAGGGAAATGGCCAGCAGCTTGTCATTAAGGGAGCCGCCCAAAACAACCTGAAAAAAATCGACGTTTCGATCCCCTTGGGGACATTTACCTGTGTCACCGGCGTGTCGGGGAGCGGAAAGTCCTCCTTTGTCAACGAGGTGGTCTATAAAACGCTGGCCGGAAAGCTCAACCGGGCCAGGATCAAGCCGGGAAAATACGATGAGATGCTGGGAATCGAAAACCTCGACAAGGTGATCGATATCGACCAGTCCCCCATCGGCCGCACGCCCCGTTCCAACCCGGCCACCTACACGGGGGTGTTCACCGACATCCGGGAGGTATTTGCCCAGACCCAGGACGCCAAAGTCCGGGGTTATACCAGCGGCCGGTTTTCCTTTAACGTCAAAGGCGGCCGGTGCGAAGCCTGCCAGGGAGACGGCATCATTAAAATTGAGATGCACTTTTTGCCGGATATTTTTGTCCCCTGCGAGGTGTGTAAAGGCAAGCGCTATAATCGGGAGACGCTGGAGGTTAAATACAAGGGCAAGACCATCTACGACGTGCTGGAAATGACGGTGGAGGAAGGCCTTCTGTTCTTTGAGCATATCCCCAAAATCAAGCGGAAGCTGCAAACCCTTTATGATGTGGGGTTGGGCTATGTCAAGATCGGTCAGCCTGCCACCACCCTGTCGGGAGGCGAGGCCCAGCGGGTCAAGCTTGCCACCGAGCTTTCCAAGCGCAGCACCGGAAAGACCATTTATATCCTGGACGAGCCTACCACCGGCCTTCACACCGCCGATGTCCACAAGCTCATTGAGGTTTTGCAGCAGCTGGTGGACGCGGGCAATACGGTTTTGGTGATCGAACATAACCTAGATGTGATCAAAACAGCGGATTATCTCATCGATTTAGGGCCGGAAGGCGGCGACAAAGGCGGCAAGGTAGTGGTTACCGGAACCCCGGAACAGGTGGCCAAATGCCCAAAATCCTATACCGGATTATATTTAAAGCCGGTATTGGACAAGATATAAGCAAAAAGGGGTTTACAAAATCCCACCATTATGGTATATTTATATCAATATAAAAAGGGAGGTTTTGTGTTATGCAGAAATATGTATGCACCATTTGCGGTTATGTGTATGACCCTCAGGAAGGATGCGAAGATGCAGGCGTTGCCCCGGGTACGGCTTGGGAAGATGTTCCGGATGATTTTGTATGTCCTCTCTGCGGTGTCGGCAAAGACCAGTTTGAAGCGGAATAAGACGTTACAAAGGAAACCGCCGAGGGAAACAACCAGGCGGTTTCCTTTTTGAGTTGGCGCTTTGTGTCAGATACAGCCTAAAAGCAGCAACCAGGAAACATATACTATACAAGGAAAGGAAAAAACATATGGGCGTTATGAAAATTACGGACAGCATCACTTCGGTGGGGGTATTAAACCCCAACATGCGGGTGTTTGACATTGTCATGCGCACGGAGTTTGGTACCAGCTATAATTCCTATTTAGTTAAAGGCAGCGAAAAAACTGCTTTGATCGAAGCGTCCCATCCCCGCTTTTTTGAATATTTGCGGGATAACATCAGCGGGATTGCGGACATCGGCAAAATCGATTATCTGGTGATGAATCACAACGAACCGGATCATTCCGGCTCCATTGAAAAGCTGCTGGAATTAAACCCGGAGCTGACGATTCTGGTCTCTCAGGCCGGTTCGCTGTATTTAAAAAATATCGTCAACCGCGCTGACATGAAAGTCCAGGTGGTGAAAGACGGCGATCAGGTATCTTTAGGGGACAAAACCCTGCATTTCATCAACGCGCCGTTTTTGCACTGGCCGGACTCCATGTTTACCTGGTGCCCGGAGGAAAAAGCTCTGTTTTCCTGCGACTTTTTGGGCTGCCATTACTGCGAACCTCAGATGATCGACACAAAAATCCCTTATCCCAAGGCGTATGAGCAGGCTTTTGAGGAGTATTACCAGGCGATTTTTGGCCCCTTTAAGCCCTATGTCCTCAAAGGGCTGGAGAAAATCAAGGATCTGCCCATTGAATACTGCTGCGTCAGCCACGGCCCTGTGCTGACTAAGGACTGCCGGCTGAAAGAGGCGATGGACAAATACCGGGAGTGGAGCACGCCTAAGGCAAAGGAGCATAAGAGCATCCCGGTCTTTTACTGCTCGGCTTATGGGAATACCGGCCGGCTGGCGGGCGCGATTGCCGAAGGGATCCGGGAGGCCCTGCCCGACGCCGCGGTGGAGACCTTTGATATCATCGAGCATGATATGGGGAAACTGGGCGCTTTGTTAAACGAGTCGGATGCCTTTTTGATCGGCTCGCCCACCCTCAATCGGGATGCGGTTCCGCCGGTGTGGAACCTGTTGGCTCACGTTGACGCGGTCAACATCCAAAAGCGGCCGGTAGCGCTGTTCGGCTCCTACGGCTGGAGCGGGGAAGCGGTGAAAAACCTTTCCGCCCGGCTGAAAGATTTAAAGGTGAATCTGTTTGAAAAGGATTTCCGGGTGGTGTTCGTCCCCACCGAACAGGATCTGGAGGCGGCCAAGGCTTTCGGTAAGGAGTTCGCCCAGAGCCTGTAAGGCGGTAAAAAGGACACTGTCATACTTTGGCTACACGGAGCTTAGAGGGGATGGAGAAAGTATGTCAGAGGAAGAATTGCGCGCTATGCGTGAATTAGACGAATTGTCCGAAAAAGCGGGTGGATTTGTATTTCCAGCTTCCTCCGATGAGGTACATTATGACTATCGAAAAATCTCCGAGTATTGTAAGCAGAAAAAGATCGATCCCCAGGATCTTACGATCCGGGAACTGCAGCAGTTTATTGTTTCACGATAGGTTTTGCCAATGCTGACTGATCATGAAACGCTTTTGTAGTAAAGGTGGATGCCTTGTGTATGTTATCCTCGAAGATGCAAAGATTCTAAACAGCGACGAGGTTGGAAAATTGCTGAAAGAATACTATGAAAAATTCGGCGAACAGTTTGTTAGATTCAACTATACGGATTTTCAAGGGGACGGAAAAAACGAGCGGCGGAGTTTTATTTAGAAGCCCTTCGGGAAGCCGTAAAGAAAGATACCCCTACCCATTTCAGCAAAAATCCCTATGAATTTTTTGGACACTAAGATCGTTTTTTTCAGAGCGATGACGGTAAAGGATGTGTCGTGTTTTACAAAGCCGCCATCCAAAACACAAAATGCCGCCCATATCCTATGGGCGGCATTCTGCTTTTAAATAAATCTGGCAAAAAGAAAGGAGCCTGATCGGTGGACATCCATATTGCTACAGCCGGTTTAAAAGACGCGGAGGAGCTGGCTTTGCGTGACAAGCACATCAGCAGAAAGGAACTGGAAAGCTGCCTGGCATTGGGCCGGATCTATCTGGCGAAAGAGGGGGACAAGCTGATCGGATGGCTTCGGTACGGGCTTTTTTGGGACAACACCCCTTTCCTCAACATGCTGTATGTTATGAAAGAGCACCGGGGAAGGGGATGCGGCAGCAAGCTGCTTACCTATTGGGAGGAACAGATGGCCGCTAAGGGATACACCGTGGTCATGACCTCCACCCAAGCGGCGGAACAAAGCCAGCAGTTTTATGATAAGCATGGCTACCAGGCGGTGGGGGGATTTTTCCCGCATGCCGAACCTTATGAGCTCATCTTGTTAAAAAGATTGTGACCCGAATACGCCCATATCCCCTTGGCAGAACATCCGCCTTTTATCAATAACACTGGATTTTTTGGCTGATCCTCAAAATTTTATAAATATTTGGGGCAAAACGGCGGATAGTAGTAATATGCTCAGCAGAAAATCAGGGAAAGGGGAAATCGCGTTTGGATGGGGCGTGGGTCAATACGGTGATACTGATGGGGGATGATTGGCATCAGTCGATCCGCCAGCATATACTCCGGCAGTTAAGGCCATATTTCCATGTGATCGCAGTAGGGGGCGGCAAAGCCATTGAAACAGGTCAGGGGAAACGGCTGCTTTTTATCGACGCCGAAGGCCTGCAAAATATTGATTTGGAGGGCGCGGCCGTGGTGCTGGGGCCTAAAGCCAAGCTGTTAAAAACCAGCCGCATTGCTTCCAGCTGTTATATTGTGGCGGATTCCGCCAATTTAAAGCAGCTGGCGTGGCTGTCCGGGAAAAATTTAAAAACCATCTCCTGCGGCCTTTCCCAAAAGGACACCCTGACGGTTTCCAGCCGGAAGGAGGAAAGCTGCGCTGTGTCCCTGCAAAGGACATTAAAAATCTGCCGGAAAGAGCTGGAGCCCATGGAACTGCTGGTCTCCTGCGAGGGAGAGAAGGACGCTTATCCCATCCTGGCGGCCGCCGCCTGCACCCTGCTGACCGGTGCTTACGAAAAAGCGCTTCTTCATTAAATCGGATAGAAATAATAAAAGAAAAACGCTGACAGAAAAGGTGAGGACAGATGAAACGTTTGTATTTTATGGGCGGGCATAAACGGGCCGCCGCAGCCCTCCTGTTTGGGGAACAAGAAGATTTTCAGGAGGAAGACTATCAAAAATACCAGGAGCTGGAGGTCGTTTTGCATCAAGACGGCCGTTTTTCCGTATGGGGGAATCTTACGGAGGACGCCGACCTTTTGCGGGACACCAAGCCTGACAAGCAGGGAGTGATCGCAAAGCTTTTGCCGCTGGCGGATGAGGTTTTGGAGGAAGAGGAATAGCGTTTTTTCATAAGATTCCAAAAAAGCAGTGGAACTATTCCCCTAAATATGCTACTATAAATCTATTAGGGCTTGTATGCAATGATAATGTAAGGGGTTCTGTAAGGATTTTTCACGCGGGATCCCTGGATGGGAGTGACTTATTATGACCAACGTCCAGTTGGGCGAGAAGCTGGCAGAGGGCGTTTATTTTAACACCATTGCCGACGACCGCTATAAAACCGACCGCATTTCGGTGAATCTTCTGCTGCCGTTAGACAGCGGGACGGCTTCGGAAAACGCCGTGCTGCCTTTTATTTTGCGCAAGGGCTATCGGGAGTGCCCGGATTTTACCCAGTTAAACCGCCGGTTAAACGAGCTGTACGGCGCTTATCTGGGGGCGGATGTGCGCAAGATCGGGGACAACCAGGTGCTTAATCTTTCCATTTCGTCTATTGATGATGCCTATGCCCTGGAAGGGGAGCCGATGGTGGAGGAGTTAAGCGGAATCTTAGCCGGTTTGCTGGTGGATCCCAACATGCCCGGCGGGCAGTTTGACCCTAAAGAATTTGAGCTGGAAAAACAGTATTTAATTGATACCATTGAAAGCGAGATCAATGAAAAGCGCGCCTTTGCTTTAAGCCGGGCCCAAAGTTTGCTCTGCCGGGACGAGCCTTATGGCCAAAACCGTTACGGCAGCCTGGAGCAGGCAAAAGCGCTGACGGTGGAGCAGGCGTCCGCAGCTTACCGGCGGGTGCTGAGCACCGCCCAGGTGGAGATTTTGTTTGTGGGCTGCGGGAATCCGGAACCGGCAAAGCGCCGCTTTGCCCAGGCGTTTGCTAATGTAGACAGGAAAGACTGTGTCTCCATCCAGTCCAAAGTGGTAAACGACATCCGGGATGTCCAAAAGGTGACCGAGCGGTACCAGGTGGCCCAGTCCAAGATGGTATTGGGCTTTCGGCTCAAGGAAAAAGCAGAGGAAAAACAGCTGGACGCGCTGCGCCTGATGGTTTCCCTGTACGGCGGGACGCCGATTTCTAAGCTGTTTGTCCACGTCCGGGAGGAAATGAGCCTTTGTTATTACTGCGCCGCCCGTTTTGACCGGATTAAAAACATCATGCTGGTGGACTGCGGCGTGGAAAAAGAGAATATTGAAAAGGCGGAAAAGGAGATTTTGCATCAGCTTGATGCCATCCGCCAAAACGACTTTACCGACGAAGAACTGGAAAACACCCGCTTAAGCCTGCGCAACAACTTCCGCACCGTGGGGGACAGCCCCTCTAGTATGGAGGGCTGGTATTTAGGCCAGCGGTGCTCGGGCACGGCCTGCGCGCCGGAGGAGGAAGCCGCCCGCCTGGATCAGGTGACCCGGGAAGAGGTGGTACAGGCCGCCCAGAACGTGGAGCTTCAGCTTGTCTATGTATTAACCGGGATGGAGGAATAAAAGATGAATCCGATCAGCAAGGAATCCGTTGTAAAAAATGAACGCCTGCGGGAGGAATTTTTGAAAATCGACCATCCCAGCGGTTTGACCATCTACCTGTATCCCATGAAAGGATACAGCTCTGCCTATGCTTTGTTCGGCACCAACTACGGTTCGATCGACACCACCTTTAAAACCCAGGACGACCCGGATTTTGTCACCGTGCCGGAGGGCATCGCCCATTTTTTGGAGCACAAGCTGTTTGAAAGCGAAGACGGGGACGCGTTTACCCTGTTTGCGGCTACCGGCGCTTCCGCCAACGCCTTTACGAGCTTTGACAGAACCTGCTACCTGTTTTCCACCACCGATAATTTTGAGCAGTCCCTGGACGCGCTGTTAACCTTTGTCCAGTCCCCTTACTTTACCAAAGAGACGGTGGAAAAAGAGCAGGGAATCATCGGGCAGGAGATCCGCATGTACGACGACGCCCCCGACTGGCGGGTGTTTTTTAACCTGCTGGGCGCGCTGTATCACAATCATCCG
Organism: uncultured Clostridia bacterium; assembly: GCA_944386475.1. GTDB lineage: Bacteria > Bacillota > Clostridia > Oscillospirales > Ruminococcaceae > Metaruminococcus. The sequence goes on from CALXBH010000080.1 coordinate 6,925, forward strand.
GTGCGCATCGACATCGCCGGAACCACCGACAGCATCGCGCAGATCGACGATCAGCTTTTATACCGCTGCTACCACACCTTTTATAACCTGAGCAACATGACCCTGGCGGTGACCGGTAATTTTGATCTGGAAACGGCTAAAAAGGTGATTGAGCGCCGGATTCCCACCGATGTCAAAAAGGTGGAGATCCAGCGCAAAACCGAGGAAGAGCCTTTGACGGTGGTGAAAAACTCGGTAGAACAGGATCTGGAGGTTGCTGTGCCCTTGTTCCACATCGGCTTTAAGGAGCAGCCGCTGGAGGGGAAAGAGCTGTTAAAGACCCAGGTGACCGGCGAGCTTTTGCTGGAGCTGATCGCCGGCGAGGGAAGCTCTCTCTACCGGGAGCTTTACGACGAGGGGCTTATCAACGCGGAGTTCGGCACCGAGGTGATGACCGGCCGCGGCTATTACTGCGAGATTTTTGCGGGAGAAAGCCGGGATCCGAAAGCGGTTTACGAAAAGATCAAACAGGAACTTCGGCGCTTAAAAGAACAGGACATCCAGGAGTCGGAGTTTGAGCGGGCCCGCAAACTGATTTACGGCCGCTATGTCCGGGGCTTTAACGATGTGGAAAACGTGGCTGGCGCGCTGGTGTCCGCTCACTTTATGGGTGTGAGCGTCTATGACGCTATTGAGATCGTCGCGGCTTTAAGTTTTCAGGATGTGGTTTCCTATCTGAACACCCATTTTGATGAAGAGCATTCCGCTATTTCTGTGGTCAACCCCCGTAAAGCGTAACCGCTTTACGGGATAAGACTGTTTGAAGGAGGTACATATACTTGGAGAATACAGTGGCGTTTCCCGGCCTGGGATTAGAATTTACGCTGCCCCGTACGGCCTTTACCATCTTTGGGCTAGAGGTTCAGTGGTATGGCGTCATCATTGCCGCAGGCTTTGTTTTAGCGCTGCTTTACGGCCTTTGGCGGGCCAAAGGGCTGGGGCTGGATGCCGACCGGGTGATCGACGTGGCCATCGGCGGCTTAATCGGCGGGATCATCGGTGCGCGGTTATATTATGTTATCTTCAGCTGGAACGAGTTTTCCTATGATCTTGTTTCCATCTTCCGCATCTGGGACGGAGGCCTTGCCATTTACGGCGGAATTATCGGTGGGGTGCTGGTGGGTTCTCTGGTGGCTAAATGGCGTAAAGTAAAACTCCTTCCCATGTTTGATATGGCAGGAATGGGCTTTTTAATTGGTCAGGGCATCGGCCGGTGGGGCAACTTTTTCAATGTGGAAGCCTTCGGCTGCAACACCACCTTGCCCTGGGGGATGACGAGCGAAAGAATTCAGGATTATCTGACTGCCCATGCCAGCCGGCTGGAGAGCATCGGCATGACGGTGGATCCCACTCAACCGGTTCATCCCACCTTTTTATATGAATCGATCTGGTGTCTGCTGGGCTTTTTGCTGCTTCATTTCTATTTTAAACACCGGCGTTTTGACGGTGAGATTGGACTGATGTATCTCGCCTGGTATGGGTTGGGTCGTTCTGTTATCGAGGGACTGCGCACCGACCCGCTGACCATCGGCACCATCCGGGTTTCCCAGCTGTTGGCGGTGCTGCTGGTGATCGCCTCGGTGATTACCTGGATTATCGTGCGGCTGAAGATCCGCGGGGCCCATGACCCCAATTATCTCCCGCTGTATGTCACCACCGAGGAGAGCAAGCAGCTGTTAGCCCAAGCGGAGGAACAGCGGAAAAAAAGCAAGATGAGAACGAAAAAAGCAAAGGTTTCCGAGGACGCGCCGTTAACAGAGAGCGAGCATATCCTCGCTTCCGACCCGGAAACCCAGGCAGAAAAGGACGCTGCCAATGGACAGGAACCGCAGGAGTCCACGGATCAGGAGCCTGCGGAGCAAAAAGCAGCACCGGCGGAAGATTCGGTGAAGGCAGAGGATTCCCCGAAGGATACAAAACAGGATACAGACAACGGTAAGGAGGAAGCATAAATGGCAGCAGCGATTATTGACGGAAAGGCGGTATCCGCCGCCGTGCGGGCAGAGGTAGCCAAGGAGGTCGCCCGCTTAAAGGAACAGGGGGTAGAACCCGGCCTGGCGGTGGTGATCGTGGGTGACGACCCCGCATCCAGGATTTATGTGAACAACAAAAAGAAGGCCTGCGCCGAGGTGGGCATCTATTCGGAGGAATACGCCCTCCCCGCCGAGACCACCCAGCAGGAGCTGTTGGATCTGGTGCACAGGCTCAACGACGACCCCAAGATCAGCGGCATTTTGGTGCAGTCGCCGCTGCCTTCCCATCTGGATGAAAACATGGTGGTAGCGGAGATTTCTCCCCGCAAGGATGTGGATGCGTTCCATGCCCAGAACGTGGGAAAGATCATGATCGGGGACTTTGATTTTCTGCCCTGTACGCCGGCGGGCTGCATCCAGCTTATTGACTCCACCGGCGTGTCCATCGAAGGGAAAAACTGCGTGGTGGTAGGCCGGAGCAACATTGTAGGCAAACCTATGGCCATGCTTCTTTTGCACCGGCACGGCACGGTGACCATCTGCCACAGCCGCACGAAAGACCTGGCTGAAGTCTGTAAAAATGCGGATATCCTGGTGGCGGCAGTGGGGAAAGCTAAGCTGATTACCAAAGAGATGGTCAAGCCCGGCGCGGTGGTGATCGACGTGGGCATGAACCGCAATCCCGAGACCGGCAAGCTCTGCGGAGACGTGGATTTTGAGGGCGTGTCCCAGGTGGCGGGCTACATTACGCCGGTGCCCGGCGGCGTCGGCCCCATGACCATTGCGATGCTGATGAGAAATACCGTGACGGCGGCTAAAATCCAAAACGGCCTTCAGTAATCCCAAGGGAATGTTCGGTAATAAGATTGGACTAATAAGGGGGGCGCTGCAAAACAAAAGTTTTGCAGCGCCCCCTTTTGTCGTGTAAAATTTCTGTTTTTTATTCCCTGGGAAATCTCCGCACCAAACGGGTGGTTTCGCATAGGATGAAGTGCGGGAAGATTTCCCGTGGATGAGGAGGATTATCATTATGTTTTGCAATAGCTGGTGTAACGGATACGACAACTATAGTAGCGATAACTGGGGAAATTCCTTTGGAGGCGGTTCTTTAGCGGCGTATATTCCTGTGACGGTGTCCTATAACATCACCCCTCGCGGCGGTTTGGTAACGACTACAGGCGGTAATGGGAACAACGGCAATGGAAATAACGGCAACAACTGCTGCTGCCGCTGCTGCCGCGGTTAAGCCTGTTTTGCCGGGCTTATTACTGGTTAAGAGTCCTGTTGCAGAAGCGCGGGGACTACACTGACCCCAATAACCTCAGTGGGCCGCATAAAGCGGCCTACTTACCGATAACCTTCACATCCGGCCGGCGGGGAGAAAAACTCCCCGCCGGTGTTTGTATGAGTTGAAATTTTAAATCGAAAGCACCCGTAACGTTCTGGGGGAGTAAGCGCCAGGGGTGCGCTGATGCAAACCAGCTAAATCGGCAGGTAAGAGTCGTTTTTTCTGTCCTTGTTAAACGTCTTACAGAAACTTTTCTGTCCGTTTATTTTTCTATCTGCGGTATTTACCTTTAAAAGCAAACTGCATTCATCAATAATATTTTCGATAATCCCCAGCTGGGACGGTGTCTGAGCCAATCCAAATTCTTTGCGACGCTCCATACTTCTCCGTCCAATTTGTTGTAAAAATAATTCAATTTCTGCTATCAGCTTACCGCTTTCCATTTTTGTTATACCAATATAAAAACAACTATTAGGCAAAAGCTCCTGCTTTCACCGGCAGGGGCTTTTTATAGTGATGGTAAAGGCGAACGCGTAAAATGCTTTCATAAAAAACAGATTGTTTGAAAAGTTTTATTGACACGGTGTCAGAATGATGTTATACTAAATACGCTGACATAGTGTCAGGAAATCTTGCTTAAGCGGCTGGAGGAATCTAGACATGAAAAAACCAACCATCGTCTGCCACATGATGACGTCTATCGATGGCCGGATTGATTGCGCCATGGTGGGACAGCTGGCAGGCGTCGAAGAATACTACGCTACGCTGGAGGAACTGAATCTGCCCTCTACGCTGAGCGGCCGGGTTACGGCACAGCTGGAAATGGCGCTGCCGGGTACGTTTCAAGCAAAAAGAAACGAACCATTTGGAAAAGAAGGCTTTTCCAAAAAGGCTTCTGCAAATGGTTATGAGATTATTGTTGATACCAAGGGAACACTGCTGTGGGACGATGAGGCAGATGCTGTTAAGCCTCATCTGATTATCACCAGTGAACAGGTTCCCAAGGAATATCTGGACTACCTGGATGAAAAGCGCATCTCATGGATTGCCTGCGGTAAGGAAAAAATTGACTTAAAGCGGGCCGTGGAAATCCTGGCGGAAGAGTTTAATGTAGAACGTATGGGAATCGTTGGAGGCCCCGCCATCAACAGCGCTTTTCTGGAAGCCGGGCTGCTGGATGAAATCAGCATCCTGATCGGCCTTGGTATTGACGGCAGGAAAGGGATGCCGGGGGTGTTTGACGGATTCCCCATGGAAAAAGCCCCGGCGCTCTTAAAACTAAAGGAAGCAAAAACGTATGAAAACGGCGCGGTCTGGCTTCGATACCTTGTGTAACAGGAAGCCTGAAAACCATAAAAACATTCACAGTCAAAAATCACAGGAGGAATGACGTATGTTCGGCAACTTTTCGTATTGTAACCCCACCAAGCTGTATTTCGGCGAGGAATCGCTTTATAGCCTCAACACCGAGCTGCCTAAGTACGGCGAAAACGTCGTGCTGATTTATGGCGGCGGTTCCATCAAGAAAAACGGCATTTATGACGAGGTTGTAAAGATCCTGAATGCAAACGGCAAGAATGTAGCCGAGATTTCCGGCGTTATGCCCAACCCCACCGTGGATAAGCCTACGAAGGCGTTAAGATCGCCCGGGAGCATCAGGCGGATTTGCTGCTGGCCGTAGGCGGTGGTTCTGTGTGCGACTACGCCAAGGCGGTTTCTGTCTCGGTAAACTGCGAGGAAGATCCTTGGGAGAAATATTATCTGCGTTTTGAAGAACCCACCTGTGAGACCCTTCCGGTAGGATGTGTGCTGACTATGGTAGGCACCGGTTCGGAAATGAACGCCGGAGCAGTAATCACCAATCCACATACCCATCAGAAAATCGGTCACGTTTTCGCGGATGAGAAGATCATGCCGAGGTTTGCCATCCTGAACCCGAAATACACCTTGACTTTGCCCCATTACCAGATGGTGGCTGGCATCTACGACATCTTTAACCATATCTGCGAGCAGTATTTCTCCGGCGAAGATGACAACGTAAGCGATTATATCAGCGAAGGCCTGATGCGTTCGGTGATCCACGCCAGCCGTATCGCCAACAAAGACCCGCAGAACTATGAAGCCCGCAGTAACCTGATGTGGGCGGCCACCTGGGCGCTGAATACTCTTGTTGCAAAAGGAAAGTCTACCGACTGGATGGTGCATATGCTGGGTCAGGCAGTGGGGGCTTACACCGATGCGACCCACGGTATGACGCTGGCGGCGGTTTCCCTGCCTTATTACCGGCATATTCTGCCCTGCGGTGTGCAAAAATTCAAACGCTTTGCAGTCAATGTGTGGAATGTGGACCCGGCGGGCAAATCCGACGAGCAGACAGCAAAAGAAGGCCTTGCCGCCATGGAAAGCTGGATGAAGGAGCTGGGGTTAGTGATGAATATTTCTGATCTGGGCGCCACAGCGGAGATGATCGAAGGTATCGCAGATGGAACCCTTATTATGAACGGCGGGTACAAGGTGCTGGGCCGCGATGAGGTCGTGGAAATTTTGAAGGAGAGCCTATAATGAATAAAACTTTGATTGCCTATTTTTCCGCCAGCGGCGTGACCGCCCAAGTGGCAAAAGAAATAGCGAATGCCGTTGGCGCCGATCTATATGAGATTTGCCCGGCACTCCCTTATACCAACGCTGATTTGGACTGGATGGATAAGAAAAGCCGCAGTACAGTGGAGATGAACGATCCGGCCTGCCGCCCTGCGATTGCGGGGCCGGTACAGGATATGGAGCAATACGATACCGTCATGGTGGGATTTCCCATTTGGTGGTATGTAGAGCCCCGCATCGTGGACACCTTTCTGGAAAGCTATGATTTCTCGGGCAAAACGCTGATTCCCTTCGCCACTTCCGGCAGCAGCGGGATCAGCAGGGCAGAGAAGAGCCTGCGGGAGCATTGCCCCAATGCCGGCTGGAAAAAGGGGGAATTATTAAACGGCTCCGGCGCGGCGGATTGGGCCAAGCATGTGCTGAACGCCTGAATGAGGAAGGAGCCTTATTATGCCAAGAGGATCTGAAGAACTGACAAACGCCAGAAAAGAAGAAATTATCGACGCCTGCGCTTCCCTTTATGAGACCATGGGATTTCGGGATATTACCATCCGGGATATTGGAGAAAAAACCTCGTTTACCCGCACCTCAATCTACAATTACTTCCACACCAAAGAGGAAATTTTTTTGGCCCTGCTCCAGCGGGAGCATGAAGAATGGATAGCGGATTTGGAAGCGATTGCCGGGCAGTATGAAAAGCTGTCTGCCGGGGAATTTGCAGATGCATTGGCCTGCACGCTGGAAAGGCGCGGATGCATGCTGAAACTCATGTCCATGAACCTTTATGATATGGAAGTAAACAGCCGTCTGGAAAACCTGGTGGATTTTAAAAAGGCGTATGCAGACGCGCTGCGGGCAGTCACAGGCTGTCTGGAAAAGTTTTTCCCCTCTATGACAGCGGGCAACATACAGGAATTTCTGTACGTTTTTTTCCCGTTTCTGTTCGGCGTATATCCGTATACGTCCCATTCGGAAAAACAGTTGGAAGCGATGAAGCTGGCGCATGTGAGTTATGTCCATCATTCAGTCTACGAGCTTACAAAGTCTTTTGTGGCGAGACTGCTGCAAAGCTTTTCTTTAGGATGAAAAAAGGCAGCGGGTATGGCGGCAAAAAAGTACTCTCTCTTTTTATGATTAAATCATAATGAATTGAGAAATTGCAATAAGCGGATTAGGAGGCGACAAACATGAAAATCATAGTGATTAAAGGCAGCCCAAACAAGCATGGTTCCTCCAACCTGCTGGCGGAGGAATTTATCCGCGGCGCAAAAGAGGCCGGTCATGCAGTGGAAATCATCGATGCAGCCCATGCCAACCTGCATCCCTGTACCGGCTGTGTGCGCTGCGGATATGAAGGCCCCTGCGTACAGAAAGACGATATGGAGAAATTCCGAAAACAAATTCTGGACGCGGATATGATGGTGTTCGTCACGCCGCTATACTATTACGGCATGTCCGCTCAGTTAAAGATGCTGGTGGACCGGTTCTGCGCCATCAACAGCAGCATCACCCGCAAGCATATGAAGTCGGCGCTGCTTGCTGTGGCATGGAATGCGGACGACTGGACCTTTGAAGCGCTGGAGGCACACTACAAAACATTGGTGCGTTATCTGGATCTGGATGACAGGGGCATGATCTTGGGTAAAGGCTGCGGTACCCCGTCTATGACGGCACATTCCGGCTATCCCAGGCTGGCGTATGAGCTGGGGAGGAGCCTAAAATAAGACAAACCCGCCCCAAGATAAACAGTAAGGTACAAGCCGCTTACAGATGATGTAAGCGGCTTGTACTTTATATGCACTTTTGCCTTGTCAGCTTTTGCCGAAGAATATCACAAAAACAACAGCACAAAAAGACATGGATTTTTTGTATTTTTTTAGTAAAATTATCTATAGCGAGCTTGAGAGGAAACAAGAAGAGGAGGTCACAGAGGAAGAAAGGAGGAAAAACAGATCCTTAAATACCTTGAAGGCTAAACCCTGCATCGATAAGACGAATGAAATTAAGTGAATGGAAGTGAACCCAATGAAAAAGAAGATAATAGCATGGCTGCTTGCGGCCAGCGTGCTGATGTCCATGGGGTGGGCAATTCCCTTCGCGTCTGCTGCAGGTGAGATCCATGTGACGCAGTTGTTGACGAATGGGGTAAAGGAGCCTGAAGCTATCGATCCCCAGGCCCCCGTGTTTACATGGGCTGTTGAATCCCCCAAAAGAGGTTTTTTGCAGCAGGCATATCAAATTATTGTGACAGAAAAACTGACAGGAGCCGAAATTTGGGACAGCGGAAAGACAGAAAGCCCTGCGTCCAGCGCCGTGGAGTACAAGGGGCCGGAACTGCATACGGACACTTCCTACCTTTGGAAGGTGCGGGTGTGGGGCCAGGACGGCAGTGTCAGCGCTTACAGCGAGCCGAGCTCTTTCCGGGTGGGACTGAACAAGGAGGATTGGAACGCCCAGTACATCTGGGATGGAAGTGAGAACGAAAATAATTTCGCATACTTCCGCAAAAGCTTTACCATCGATGGGAGCAAACAGGTGGCAGAGGCGGTGGTATACACCTCCGCGCACAATGATTATCAGCTGTTTCTGAATGGAGAGCGCGTGGGAGTGGGACCGGCCCGGAGCAACCCCATTACATACGGTCAGTACTGCGCCTATGACATCACCGACGACCTTCAGGCGGGAAAAAATGCCTTTGCCGCACTGGCACATTGGCATGGCGTGTGGCTGGACTCCGGCGTTAATGCCGACCCGGCCTACATCCTGGAAGCCAGGATCCGCTATACCGATGGAACAGAAGAGATAATCGTCACAGACGATACCTGGAAGGTTTTGAAACAGACGGCCTACATAGAGGAAAATCCGGTATACTTCGGCTTCCACGGCGGAGAAAAGAACCGTGCCTCCATCCGTTATGATGCCAGACGGGAGCCGGCAGGCTGGAAGACGGTGGACTTTGACAACAGCGCCTGGGCTCAAGCCCAAGAAGTGGATCGTTCCGACTACAACCTGTATGCCCAACTGGTGGGCGAGGAAGAGGAGGCCGAGCGCATCACTCCCCAGCGGGTTTATGAGGAGAATGGGACCTGGTTTGTGGAGTTTGACAAGACCTATACCGGCTGGCCGGAGCTGAAACTCAAGGAGAATCAGGCCGGGGATGAAGTCAAGGTACAGTATTGGGAGGTAGAAAGAGGATGGGGCGACGCTGGTTACGACACCTATCTGTGCGCCGGCGGCGAAGAGATGTTCTATGCTCCCTATGTGCGGCATACAAGCTTTAAAATTCTGGAGATCACCGGGTATGCCGGAACGTTGACAGCGGAGGATGTTACCGGCATCGTTGCCTATTCGCAAACAGAAAATACGGGGACTTTTGTCAGCTCCGACGACAGGCTCAATGCCGTGTTTACCATGAGCGAACGGTCTGGGCGGCAAAACATCCAGCAGGGGATCATCAGTGTGGACGCCAACCGGGAGCAAAGCCCCTGGACAGCGGACTCCTGGAATATCGGCATCGGGTGCTTATATAATCATGCGAATACCATGCTGATTGATAAGATTATCAAGGACTATGCCGGGGAGCAGCAGGAGGACGGAAACTTTTTGACCTGCAGCCCGGGCTGGCAGTTTGTGAACCCCTCTCCGGAATGGTCGATGTATTGGCCTATGCTCCTGTGGCAGGAATACCTGTTTAGGGGAGACTTGAGCCTGCTGGATGAGATGTATGTCCATCTGGAGGAGTTCATGGACTACATGCAGCGCTTTGAGAATCCGAACAGTGGTCTCTACAATCCGCCGGGATGGCGGATCTCCGACTATGCGGGAGGAGAACTGGCAGCCGGCGGAGAGAATATCGCCACCAACTGTCAGCTCTATATGAATTTTACGATCGCAGCTGAGATAGCCCGTCTGCTGGATAATCAGCAGGATGCCCAGCACTATACGGAAAAGGCAGAGCAGCTTAAAGACGCCATCAACAGTGGTCTCTTGGTGGATGGGGAGCGGTACGCCACCACGCCGAATCACTCCCAGATTGTTCCGCTGGGAACCGCATGGGCCCTGCGCAGCGGCGTAGTGCCTGCTGTATTCCGGGATCGGGTGGTTCGCTGGCTGGCCAGCCAGAGCAATAACTACAATGTGGGCGGCTATGGCGGCGACGCTTTGTACAGCGGCTTGTACGAGGCGGGGCTGGGCCAGATCGCAACGGCGGATTTCGCCCGCTATGATACCATGCTCAGCAAAAATAACACCAACTGGGAATCCTTTGGCGCGCTTAGCAGCGAAAACATGGGTAACCACGCCTGGACGGCGTATCCTTCCTATCTGCTGCCCAAATATGTGGGCGGCGTGACCCCAACAGCAGGGGGATTTGCACAATTTAGAATCTCCCCTGAAATCGATGGCCTTACATACGCTCAGACTACCACGCCTACCGTGAAAGGGGAGGTAGCGGTGTCCTGGGAGAAGGTCAGCGACAGCGAATTTGCCATGACCGTCACGATCCCCGGAAATGCCACCGCAGAGATCTGCCTGCCGGACCATGACCTAAAAGGCTTTACCGTCCGGGAAAGCGGCAGCGTTTTGTATGAAAACGGCGCCTATGTGTCCGGAGTTGACGGTATCACCAATGCCGTGTATACAGAGGATCGAATCGTAGTCACTGCGGGCAGCGGTACGTATGAATTTACGGTTACCGGGACGCCCAAGCACACGCCCTCCTACGTCTCTGTAGTTCTGGACAACGCCCAGGCCCAGACCGCAGGCAGCTGGATGATAAACAACCAGGACCAATCCGATACCAGATACGGCGGGGACTTTATCTATGCGACCTCGTGGGGCGAAGAGGTTACGGCGACGGCAACATTCACATTCCCCAATGTTGCACCGGGAACCTATCAGCTGTACGCCTGGTGGACCCCACATGAAAACCGCGCCACCGATACCCCCTATACTGTCAAGGCGGGGGAAACCACGGAAACCGTGCGGTTTAACCAGCAGCAAAACGGCGGGAAGTGGAATGCTATCGGAACTTATACGGTTACACAGCAGGGGGATATTACCGTCACCATCGGAAACGACGCCAACGGCTATGTGATCGCCGACGCCGTGAAGCTGGAGACCCTCCAGGAAGAGGTAGAAGAAAGCGAGATGGAGAAGCTTTTATTATACGTCTATGAGGTAGGGCGCACCGACTTAAACCAGTACCAGCATCCCGTCAAGATACAGGAGTTCCAGGACGCCCTTCAGCAGGCCAGAGAGCTGTGCGAAAATGAGCAGGCCACACAGGAGCAGGCAAAAGCAGCCTATGAAGCCCTAAAAACAGCTTATGAGAACCTGCAGCAGTGGAAAAAGAAAAATCTGGCCCTTCATGCTGCTGTTTCGGCTTCGGAGTCGGAGAAGGCTGGGGGATTCTGGGATGAATCCTATCTTACAGATGGCTATCTGGCGCAGGATAACAGCGGCAACATTGGGTACACTTCCCCGGTTCACGAGCAGCAGGAGCTGGAGGAACCCATTGTGCTGACATTGGATCTGAGAGAGGTAAAGACGGTGAATGCCGTGGCCCTGTTCCCCAGAGTGGGAAGCGTCTCCTGGGAGGGAAAGACCGCCAACTTTATGCAGGACTATCAAATCCAGGTGAGCCAGGACGGACAGACCTTTACAACGGTGCGGACGGTGGAGGATCAGCCCGACCCGGCATTCCAGGCTGTGGAGCTGGAGTTTGATGCGGCACAGGCCAGATGCATTCGTCTGGTGGTCACCCGGTTGGGAGAATATGCGGCAGATGAAGTGGGGCTTAATAACCCTTACCGCCTGCAGCTCAGCGAAGTGGAAGTATACGCCCCCATCCAGCAATATCAGGTATCAGTGGATTGGAACCATGAGCAGGGAAATGTCTCCGGGCCAACCGGTATGATTCCCGCAGACGGAAGCAGCGTGACCCTGACGGCAGAGCCAAAGAACGGATTCCGCTTCGTGGGCTGGTATGAAGACGAGACCTGCGTGAGCACCGATTTAGCGTATACCTTTGTTGTAGACCGGGATATCAGCCTGCAAGCGGTGTTTGAATCCGTTTTGCCGGAAGAGCCGGTGGATAAGACCCAGCTGCAGCAGACCTATGACTATGCGCTGACTCTGTCCACCGAAGGGGTTCCCAGCTCCGCCGCAGGATTCTTTAAGAATGCACTGGACAAAGCCGGACAGGTGTTAAAAAACGACAACGCCACGCAGGCAGAAGTCGACGCTGCCAGGAACGACCTGCTGGAGAGCATCCGGGGATTGGAGCTTACTCCGGGTGACAAGGAGGAATTAAACGAGCTTATCGCTTTGGCCGAGAGCATGCTATCGAACGAGGATCAGTATGTGGCCGCGTATTGGCCTCAGTTAACGGAGGCTTTAAAGGCCGCTCAAGAAATGGCCGATGACGGCGATGCTGTAGATTCCGACATCCAGTCGGCCGCTCAGGCCTTGCTTGATGCCATTCTGGCCCAGCAGCTTAAAGCGGATAAGTCCCAGCTGGAAGACCTTCTGGGCAAAGCGGAGGACATGGATCTTTCCGGCTACACGCAAGAGAGCGTCGACGCTTTCCGCACCGCCCTCCAAAACGCTCAGGCGGTTCTGGACGATGAGACGCTGGGAGAGGATCAGCAAAACGTGGTGGATGAGGCGGTGGCGCAGCTCTCTGCCGCTATGGACGGCCTCACCGCCGCCGAAGATCAGCCTGGTTCTACCGAAGAGCCTGATGAAAGCAACGTGTCCCAGACCGAAGACCGGTCCGATGTCACCGAAAAACCCGGAGAGGGCAATTCGTCCCAAACCGAAGACCAGCACGATGTCATCGAGACCCCCAGTGAGGACAACGTGCCTCAGACCGGAGGCCGCCAGATCGCTCTGTGGGGTGTATGTGCTGCCGCAGGCGCTCTTATCCTGGCTGTCCGCAAGGGCCGCCGCAAGGCGAAATAGGTAAAGCCTTGCAGCTCGTCATCGCTTTTGTAAACCGATTTATTTCACATACCTTAAATAAAAAGACCTTATCGTACATCGCATAACGGTAACACCCATAAAGCGGACGGTTCTTACCGCTTTTCCACATGTTCCGTACCCGATCTGTAAGATAAGGTCTTTGCATTTTAATAGGCCTGTTTCTTTTGTACACCTTTGGCGCTTTTGTATTCAAATGTAATTTCATCCTTTGGGTGTATTTAATTTTGGAGATAAAATATTTTGTCCATATTTGTCGAATTATTATCGTTTTATGTACAATATTCAAAATAAAAGTCTTTTAAAAATAAAAATTTTGTGCTATTCTTAAAGAAAGAGTAGTAGGGGATAACCTTAGCAAATGTATAGGAGAGTTTGAGAGGTGCAGCATGATGGGGATTCATTTTATAACAAAACAACCTGTCAACAAGGGCTGGTCCAGCGATAAGAAATACTGCGTTACTGATGAAAACGGCGAACGGTATCTCCTGCGCATTTCTGATATGGATCAATATGACGCCAAACAGTCTGAGTTTAATAGGATGAAACAGGTGGCGGCCCTTGGCGTTCCTATGTGCTTGCCCATAGAGTTTGGGACCTGTGCGGAAGGCGTTTATTCGGTTCAGAGCTGGATCGACGGAAGGGACGCCGAAGAGGTTATTCCCGCGCTTTCGGATACCGAGCAGTATGCGTACGGATTGGAAGCCGGCCGTATCCTGAAAAAAATTCACTCCATACCGGCTCCGGACACACAGGAAGACTGGGAAATCCGGTTTAATCGGAAGATGAATGGCAAAATCAAAAAGTATAAAGAGTGCCCTATCCAATATGAGAACGGGCAGGCCTTTATCGACTACATCAACGAAAACCGCCATCTGCTGAAAGACAGGCCGCAGGTATACCAGCACGGCGACTATCACATCGGAAATATGATGATCGACCAAAGCGGACAGCTGTGTATCATTGATTTCAACCGCAATGATTACGGCGATCCCTGGGAGGAATTCAACCGAATCGTGTGGTGTGCGCAGAAGTCCCCTTTGTTCGCTTCCGGGATGGTGAACGGCTATTTTGACGGAAAGGTTCCGTTTACATTTTGGAAGCTGCTGGCGCTTTATATTTCCAGCAACACGCTCTCCTCTGTATACTGGGCAATACCGTTCGGCCAGAGGGAAGTGGACACCATGCTCAACCAGGCGCGGGAGGTTTTGGCCTGGTATGACAATATGCGAAACCCCATCCCGGCCTGGTATTTTAAGGGTTACTATCTGTGATAGATTGTACCGGCGGCATCAGACAGATCAGGAACAAATGGGGGCGGCATGCTTACTAAGAAAGAACATGGGGAGTAATAAAAATGAAACTTTTATTTATGATCGGCAATGCCGCTGTGGGGAAAATGACAGTGGGGCAGGAGCTTATGAAAATAACCGGCTTACGGTTATTCCACAACCATATGACGATCGAACCTGTCATGGAGATATTCGGGCAGTTTAACCCGGCGGCTATTCACAGACTTCGTCAAGTCATCTTCGAGGAATTTGCCAAGACGGACAATTACGGCATGATTTTCACCTATATGTGGGCTTTTGACTGTCAATCGGACTGGGACTATATCGAATCGGTCAAAAACATTTTTAAGCCCTATCATACCGAGTTTTATTATGTTGAGCTTGTGGCTTCTCAAAAAATCCGTTTGGAGCGCAATGCCACAGAAAACCGGTTGAAACACAAGGCGTCGAAAAGAGATATTGAAGCTTCAAACCAGAGGTTATTGGAAGATGATGCGCATGCCCGGCTTGAAAGCATGGAGGGAGAAATCCCTTTTGAAAATTATATAAAAATTGATAACACAAACCTTGCGCCCAATGTTGTCGCACAAATGATTAAAGAACGATTCCATTTGTAAAAAGCGATCTGACATCGTCCTAGGTGAATCCGTCCGATGCATGAAAGCAAGGCTGACCGCACATGCAAAATGACGATTTTTCCAACCCAATCAGCAATAGGGAGACTATATCATAAACAACTTCTTCTTTGAAAGGAGCAAGCTCTATGGGGGATTCGAAAGCAGAAGGAAAAAAGAAACAGAAGCCGCGATACAATATGTGGCAGAATACCGCCTATATGATTTCGTTGGCTTGGCGTGAAAAAGAGAAAAAGGTTTTGGTTTTGGTACTGCTATCCGCCGTGTTTGCCGTAGGAAACAGCTTGGTAAACTTATATGTTACACCCTCGATTTTATCCGCTGTGGAAAATAAAGTCCCTTTATCGGAGTTAATCACCATTATTTTGGTGTTTGTCGGCTTGATGATGTTATGCGCCGCTGCATCTTCTTATATTGGGGCCAATACCATATACGGAAGAGTACAGGTAAGGTGCGCTATTATTACGGCGCTAAACCGGAAAGCGGCAACGACTTCGTATCCCAATGTTGGCGATGAAAAATTTAAAAAGTTATGCACCAAAGCAAGCGAAGCAACCTGCAGCAACGGTCAGGCCACCGAAGCGGTTTGGAATACGCTCACCAATTTAACCAAAAATGTCCTCGGCTTTATTCTTTATATGCTGCTGTTATTCTCGCTTGATCCATGGATGCTGGCAGTCATTTTGGCTACGACGCTTGTGGGTTATTTTATCGGTAAGCGCGTGAATGAATACGGCTACCGGCACCGGGAAGAAGTGGCCGAATACGAGAATAAAATGTGGTACATAGACGGCAGGGCGAAAGATTACAGTGCCGCTAAAGATATTCGTATTTTTCACATCCGGCCATGGCTGGAAGAACTCGGCGATAAGTCGATGGCTGCATTTACAGCGTTTCACAAAAAGGCGAACAGCGTTTATATTTGGGGCCGGATCGCGGATCTTATTCTCGCTTTTGTCCGAAACGGCATCGCCTATGCCTATTTGCTGCATCTGGTGCTGGCAAACGGATTAAGCGCGTCGGAATTCCTGCTATATTTTTCGGCGGTCGGAGGCTTTACGACCTGGGTATCCGGCATCCTAGGAGATTTAACCACACTGCACCGTCAAAGCCTGGATATCTCCACAGTAAGGGAATGCATCGAATACCCCGAATCATTTGATTTTAAAAGCGGCGACTCCCTTGAACCGGACAATAAAACAACGTATGAAATTCAACTGGTAAACGTATCGTTCCGCTATCCGGAAAGTGAGAAATTCACGCTTAAAAACATCAACCTTACCCTTCATCCCGGAGAGAAACTGGCGGTCGTAGGGCTCAATGGCGCTGGGAAAACCACCCTGGTAAAGTTAATCTGCGGATTTTACGACCCAACCGAAGGACAGGTGCTGCTAAACGGCAGGGATATTAAAGAATACAACCGGCAGGATTATTACAGGCTGTTTTCCGCTGTTTTTCAGGATTTTTCCCTGCTTGCAGGAACTATCGCCACGAATATAGCGCAGACAGAGGACAATGTGGATATGGAGAAGGTAAAAGCGTGTGCGGAACAAGCCGGGCTGCTCTCCAAAATTGAATCCCTGCCGGATGGTTTTGACACCTATTTGAACAGAATGGTGTACGAAAATGCTATTCTGCTTTCGGGCGGTGAAACACAGCGTCTTATGCTTGCAAGAGCATTATACAAAAACGCCCCTGTTATTGTATTGGACGAACCCACAGCCGCCCTGGACCCGATCGCGGAAGCCGAAATGTACGAAAAATACAGCGAAATGACACGAGGAAAATCCTCTATTTATATCTCTCACCGTCTTGCTTCCACGCGATTTTGCGATAGGATTATCCTTCTTGAGAAAAACCGCATAACCGAGGAAGGGACGCATGACGAGCTGCTTGCCCGCGGCGGGAGATACGCTGAACTCTTTGAAGTGCAGAGCAAATACTACCGGGAGGAGGCCACAGCCAATGAAGAAAAAGAAGGATAAGAAGCTTCTCTCCTGGAAAGAGGCATATGCCGTCAATCAAAAGGCGTTTCGCCTGCTTTATAGGCGGTATCCCCAGATGTTTACCTCGCGAATCATCTGTGTTGTTTGGGAAGCGCTGACGCCATATGTCGGCATTTATCTGTCGGCTTTGCTCATTGAAGAACTTTCCACCAGCAGAAACCCACAAGTGCTGGCAAGGCTGGTTTTGATTACCCTGCTTTCAGCGGCTGTGATTTCGCTCCTATCTGCTTTCCTTATCAAGTGGAGAGATACGCAGTGTGCCGGGATGTATTTTAAGGTTAAACAGATTTTTACGAAAAAACTGCTGGATATGGATTTTGTGAGCATTGATGATACCAAAACGCATGAAATGCTTTCGACAATCGATCAGAACCAAAACGGCGGCGGATGGGGGCTTTATCGGGTTATTGGCAACTATGAAGCGATTGTTTCTGCAATTTTGACTTTGCTCGGCGGTATAGCGCTGACAGTGACACTTTTTACTCAGCCGGTGCCGGAAAGCGCAGGCAGTTTAACGGTACTCAACAATCCCTTGTTTGTTCTCGCCGTCATTTTTGTGATGCTTGCCGTTACCTATATTGCGCCGGCTTTGTCCAATAAAGCGGGCAGCTATTATGCGCACCGGGCGGACTCTCATAACTTGGCAAACCGCCTGTTTGGCTTCTTCGGCTGGCTGGGCTACCATCAGGAATTCGCAACGGACATGCGCATTTATCGTCAGGACATTATTTGCGACAAATACAACAGCAGCAAAACAGACACATTTGGTTCAAAAGGAATCTTCGCCCAATATGCAAAGGGCCCCATCGGGTTCTACAGTGCTGCCTCCGCCGCTGTATCGGTGATCTTCACAGGGTTTGTTTATGTTTTTGTCTGCCTGAAGGCTTGGGCGGGTGCGTTTGGAATCGGTTCTGTGACGCAGTATATCGCTTCGGTAACAAGATTGTCTTCATCTGTGTCGTCTCTCATTGGGACCGCCGGGGATATGAGAAACAACGCCTCTTTTTTGAAGCTTGTTTTTGAGTTTCTTGAAATTCCTAATACGATGCGGCAGGGTAACCTCCCTGTTGAAAAGCGCAGCAACCGCGATTATGAGATAGAGTTTAAGGATGTATCCTTTCAATATCCGGGGAGCGATGAATATGCTCTGCGGCATGTGAACATGAAATTTAAAGCGGGTGAGCGGCTGGCCGTTGTAGGGCAGAACGGCAGTGGGAAAACCACATTTATCAAACTGCTGTGCCGCCTTTATGACCCGACCGAAGGCGTGATTCTTCTCAACGGAACGGATATAAGAGAATACAATTACTTGGATTATCTGGCACTTTTCTCTGTTGTATTTCAGGACTTCAAGCTTTTTGCGTTTACTCTTGGCCAAAATGTCGGCGTAAAAGTTTCCTACGATAAGAAAATGGCTGAAAGGTGTTTGCGGAAAGCAGGATTCGGCGAGCGATTGGATACATTAGAAGATGGAACGGAAACATACCTGTACAAAGAATTCAGTAAAGCCGGAGTAGATATTTCAGGCGGCGAGGCCCAGAAGATAGCGCTCGCACGAACGCTTTATAAGGATGCGCCGTTTATCGTCCTTGATGAACCTACCGCCGCTCTTGATCCGATTGCAGAGGCAGAGGTTTATCTGAACTTTAACGACATCGTGGGGGACAAAACAGCTATTTATATCAGCCATCGTTTGTCTTCCTGCCGGTTCTGCGACGATATTGCGGTGTTTCACGAGGGCGAACTGGTGCAAAGGGGAAGCCATGAACAACTGTCGGCAGATACAAAAGGAAAATATTACGAACTTTGGAACGCACAGGCACAATATTATCATTGATAAATAAATACCATCTTCTTCGGTTCAAGCCTTTGAACCTCCTGTCAAAATAAAAAATGCGTCAAACCCAGTATCTGTGGGTTTGACGCATTTTTTCTGTCTGCCAACCACGCAGCTGCAGCAAAGGTGGAAAATGGAGAGAAGCGTATTTCCTGTAATAAAAAGGCTCTGGGACTCCCTGTCGCTGCTATGCCTTTAGATGCTTTGCGCGTATTTTTTGATATTTAAAATAGGTATTAGACATTATGGTTGCTTGTACTTATAATAAAATCAGGAAACAAACAATCTGTGTCTTATGGGGAGAAGGCGAAGCTGATGAAAAAGCGAATCAGGATGATTACGGTATTTTTATCTCTTTTACTGACTTATGGGCTTATAGCTGGTGTTCAGTTACAAGACGCTGCAGCTGGTCTAAGCAATGCATCTTGCTGTAAGAATGATATCGCTTATCGGCGAAACAGTCCATTACAAAAAGAAAGACAGCTTTTTTCATGCGCAGGGGAAACTACAGCAGAGCAAATAGTGCAGTTAAATCAGGAAGCGGAAATGCCGGATTCCTATCAAATAGAAAGATTCGATGGTATCCTGCAAATGCCGGAACTTCCTACCGGATGCGAAATCACAGCGATGACCATGGCCCTTCGTTATTATGGATTCAATGCGGATAAGGTCACTATGGCTACAGACTATCTGCCAACAGTTCCACTCTCGCTTTATTATGGAGATGATGGCCTGCTGTATGGCCCGGATCTTAACCGGTATTTTGTAGGAGATCCAGCAACCAGCGGAGGATATATCTGCGGGACACCTGCTGTTATTACGGCTGCCAATACCTATTTGCAGGATGCTGGAAGCTCCTTGCGGGCGGTAGATAAAACTGGAAGTTCTGCAGAGGAGCTGTACCACATGGTAAGCCAAAATACGCCGGTGGTTGTTTGGGTGACCATTTCCATGGCGGAAAGAAATATCAGCGGAGGCTGGTATACGGAAACCGGCGAATATGTGGATTGGGCAACCAATGATCATGGAGCTGTTTTAATCGGATACACGCAGGATTCTGTGACCATTGCTGATCCGATTTCCGGCATAGTTACCTATAACCGGGAGGTATTTGAAACTGTATTTGAATCCCGCGGGAATCAATGCGTGATTCTGGAATAAATCTTTAAGAAAGAAGGAATTTGTATGAAAAGACTTACCGCACTGCTCCTTGCATTCGCTTTGACCTTTTCCCTTGCAGCCTGTGAAAACGCCGGCCAAAGGAATGCGAACAGCTCTACCCCCAATTCTTCTGAGATTTTATTGGCAGAAGAAACATCCGGTGCTTCTCAGGTGCCGGAGGCAAACGCGGAAACATCCGAAACAGCAGGGGAGTTAAGCTCAGATTCAGAAGAACAGAGCAACATTCTTGTAGCCTATTTTTCGTGGGCAAACAACGCAATCCTGGCGGAAGATGTAGATGCCGTAGCTTCCCCCAGCGTCATTGCGCCGGGAAATGTGCAGCAGCTGGCGGGCTGGGTTCAGGAGGAAACAGGAGCGGACCTGTTTTCCATCCGTGTGACGGAGCCTTACCCCAGCGACTGGGATGATTGCTTGGCCAGAGCCAATCAGGAGCGTGGCGATAATGCCCGGCCGGAGCTGGTGGAAAATGTCGAAGACCTCTCTCAATATGACACGATCTTCCTTGGATACCCCAATTGGTGGTATGGCGTGCCGATGGCGCTGCTCACTTTTTTGGAAAGCAATGACTTTTCCGGCAAGCAGGTCTATCTGTTCTGTTCCCACGGCACCGGCGGGCTTGCCAACAGTGTGGAAATCATTACCGAGGCCATTCCAGGTGCGGAAATTTCCGACAATATCTTCGATTGCTATGAGGAAGAGGCTCCTTCCTCTCAGGCAGATATCCAGAGCTGGATTGCCGGACTCGGATATTAAGTGGTTGTTAGCCAAAAGTTACGCCGCTGGGAAACCAGCGGCGTTTTTCTGTTCTGCACTTTTTGGTTGGTGTTCTTTAAAAAGAATCGCTATGCTTATCCTTCTGCGGCTTTATTGACACAGGCTACAGCGTTCAGACTGCGGGGATAGCCGATATAAGGAAGGCATTGGGATACCACCCGGATGAGAAATGCCTTGTCGTTGCCCAAATTCATATTGCCCTTGGCGTGGCTTGTCAGCTGGGGTTCACAGCCGCCCTGAGCCGCCAGGAAACAGAAAGTAATCATCTCCCGCTGGGCAAGGGTAAGGCCGGTACGGGTATAGTAATCCCCAAAGCAGTTGGCTGCCAGCCAGCGGTTGATGTGACTGGCCTTCCACGCCTCCAGCATTTGAGGGCCAAAGATATCTGCTTGGGCTTTGGCCCCTTTTTCCAACCGGTTTTCCATGGTGGTAGTGGCCTGGCCTTCCAACGGAAGGGATACTCCCCGCTGCGTTAAAATCTCATTTGTGGTATTCAGAAAGGGCAGCACCCGGCCGATCCCCAAATAATCCACAGCCTGATAGACAACCTCTTTAGCCATCACAGGGGTAACACCGGCATCCAGGGCATTAGGCAGCTCCTCCCGGAAGGCGTCAATCCCCTGGCAGCCAAGCAATGTGGCCAGAATTGCCATATGTCGGGTGACAGGCTCCAGTTCCTGGCCGGGTTCATTCACCGCTTCATCAAAGGCAAAATGCCCAAAACGTTCCATAAATTCCGGATCAGTTGTCCAATAGTTGTTCATCATAAAGCAAAACTCCTTTCAGCAGATGGGTGTTGGCAATTTTAATGGTTTATGTTGATATCCTAGCACAGAAAACATCTTTTTTCCTTTTACCGGCTGTTAATCCAAAGATAGGGTGACATCCACGTCTCCGCGGCCAAGAGCTTTTTTCAGATCCTCAGCGGTTACGTTCTCAATATGCCCTAACCGGGTGAACCGCCAGGAATTGGGAGCGTAGTAGATGACAAAGGAATTTCCCAGGTAAAGAATCAAATCACCGGCTTTGGTTGTGATCTGCTGATCGTTGGTAGGCAGATGAAAATCAAAAGAGCCGACCTTTTCCATATGGGCGTAGTCCTCCATGCGGATAGTGACAGGCCCTTGCCGAAGCTTTTCTTTCAGTGCCGCCGTCGAAGAATTATCCGCCAGGGCAGCAGTAAAAGTGTGATTGCCAATAGTCAGTTTCATCGCCTGTTTCTCCTTTCCTATTGATGCATACGGGCGCACTCTCTTTATGAAAGCGCGCCCGTCCTTTTTTACTGCAGGTTGGAATAGCTTTCGTCGTCTACCGCCTCCAGCCATTCGTTGCTGGTTTTCTCGCCGGGCACTTCCACGGCAATGTGACTGAACCAACTGTCCGCCTTGGCTCCGTGCCAGTGCTTGACCTCCGACGGGATGACGATGACCATACCTGGGGTGAGGCTTACAGCGTCCTTGCCTTCCTCCTGGTACCAGCCCTCACCTGCGGTGCAGATGAGAATCTGCCCGCCGCCTGTTTGGGCATGATGGATATGCCAGTTGTTGCGGCAGCCCGGTTCAAAGGTGACGTTTGCCAAACCTACAGTGCTTTCGCCGGGCTTGGTCAGGGGATTTAGGTAGGAATTCCCGATAAAGTACTGAGCAAATGCGGTATTGGCAGCCCCTTGGCCGAAAACGTTTTGTCCGTCAAATGTGGTTTTGTCTTGGATTTTCATTCGAATTCCTCCTTGAAATTTGTAAAAGCCATTTGCTTTATGCTGATTACTTCGCTTCCTGCTGTTTACGGATGCGATACCGAAGATAATCCAGCTGTTCCAGCAGTTTTTCCTGGGTATGAATTTGATCCAATATGCAGTACCGTTTTTTATTGAGCATCCGCATGCGCTGTGTTTCTGTGCCTTCTTGTTCCAGCAGCTTCATGTAAGACGCCACTTCCGTGCCTTCAAACCCCATATTATACAGGGACACGATGAGGCTTAGACGCTCCAGATCTGTATCGTCATACTGCCAGGCACCCATCGCCTTTTTCGCTGAGCCGTCTTTCTCCCAATTTTCATATTCTTTCAGGATTTCCATGGGGATATTGTAGCGCTCGCTTACTTCTTGGATGGTCATCTGTTCACTCCTTCCTGACAGACTGTTCAGCACAAAAAAATATAGGCGTTCCCAAGGGAACGCCTATATTGTAACGCCTGCGCAAAAGAATGTCTAATGCTTATATTAAATCTTAAATTATTCCTGTTATGTATTTTTTGGAATAGGCAATAAATGCCGACGCGGCAGGTGAAAAGGTTTGCGTTTTCTTCCATACCAGCACTGTTCCGGACTCCATCTGTGGAGAAAGGGGGACAAAACACAGCCCTTCATATTGACAATCCAGATTCAATGTGAGGACGCAGCTGCCGCTGTCCCGGGCGAGGGTGGCCAGGTTGTAAAGCAGGTTTCCGCTGGCAGTAATGTGTAAATTTTCAGCATAAGAACCAAACCAGTTGAGCAGTTCATTCTGGACATTTTCCCGTGCCGGCATAATCAGCGGGACGCTGGCCAAATCTCCTGGGGAAACACGGGCTTTTGCCGCCAGTGCAGAATCCCTCCTTACCAAAATGCCCCATTCTTCCCGAATGGGCGTGCGAATAAAGCTGTATTTGGCAATGTCTACAGGCTCCTGTAAAAGGCCCACATCTAAAAGCCCTCGTTCAATACGTTCCTTAATATTATCAGAGTTGCCGCTGTAAATGGTGAAAGTCACCAATGGGTTTTCTTTCTGAAATGCTGTTAGAAGCTGTGTGAGAAACCGGGAGCTTCGCAGCTCACCGCTGCCAATGGCAATGGCCCCGGCCAAATGCTCCTGCCTGTGCTGAAAATCGTTCTTCGTTTTATCCGCTAAGGCAACGATCTCCTCTGCCCGGCGCCGCAGAAGCATGCCGTCCTCCGTGAGGATGATGCGGTGCTTGCTCCGGCGAAAAAGAGAGACTCCCAGTTCCTCTTCCAGCTGTATCAACTGTCTTGACAGTGTGGGCTGGGTCAGATGCAGCAGATTGGCCGCTTTTGTGATGTTTTCCTCCCTGGCAACCATTAAGAAATATTTCAAAACACGGATTTCCACCAGGCAGCACCTCCTTTTTTATGATAATAGCATATTTACTTTACAAGATCAACATAGATAACATTTTATGATGCTTAGCAGGTATTGAAATGTAAAAACTGTCGCTTTGAAACTTTATTTCTCGTTACTTCCAAAAGATCTTATAGAATGCTTTTAGTGTATGTTTTAGGATTCAACATAAGTATTAGACATTAAATGTAAACAACGATATACTAGACTTGCAAACTTGTGCAAGGAGGAGATCTGATTGAAACCAAAGAGCATTTTAAAAATCATCGTGGATTTGGCGATGACGGTTTTACTGTTTTGCTTAATGGCTTATTTGCTGGTGGGAGAAACCGCTCACGAATGGCTGGGTATAACGATGGTCTGTCTTTTTATCCTCCATCATATTCTGAACTGGAATTGGCATAAAAATTTGGCAAGAAGGCATTATACGCCGCTTCGTATTGTGCAGACTGGCATCAATACGCTGATTCTGCTGTCCATGATCGGATTGATGGCAAGCGGGATCATCATGTCCCGTGAGGTATTTGCGTTTCTTCCAATTTCCGGAGGGATGAGCTTTGCCCGCACGCTGCACATGCTGTCATCCTATTGGGGGTTTTTGTTTATGAGTTTGCATCTGGGACTCCACTGGAGCATGATGATGGGGCTAGTCCGCAAGGCCATGGGGATAAAAAAGCCTTCCGCCGCTCGCACCTGGCTGCTTCGCATTCTGGTGATCCTGCTGGCTGCCTTTGGAGTCTATGCGTTTATCAAAAATGATATTGCTTCCTATATGCTGCTGCACACACAGTTTGTTTTCTTTGATATAGAGCAGCCCCTTGTTTTGTTTTTCTTTGAATATCTCGGAATGATGGGGCTGTGGGCGGCAATCGCTTATTACATAGGAAAGCTTCTGGGGCGCTGTGGGAAGCGCCGTGAAAAGAAATAAGGATCAGGCGGTTGCCAAAACAGGCAGGCAGCCCTAAAAAGGCGGATGGCCGGTGTTTCCGATCAGGACAAGCCGGTTTGGAGAGGATGGGGCAGCCAAGCTGTTATAATTATCAGTGAAGGAATGGAGGCTTTGTATGAAAAAGTATATGGCAGTTTTTCTGACATGTTTGATGATGGTTTCTTTGGCGGCATGTACCAGTTCCGCGCCATTACAGGAAAGCGGTGAAAGCGCCGGCGTGTCGGATACAGTCGGCGTTCAACAGGCCGATGGAGCCAATGAGGGGGAATCCCAGGGTTCTTCGGAAAACCCTGTAACAGAAAGTGAGCCGGTGAAAACCCCGTCAGGACAGGAGCCCGAGCAATCGGAAGGAGATAAAGCCATGCAGATCCGAGTAGAAGCAAACGATTCCACTATTGTATTTCTTTTAAACGACAGCCAGGCGGCGAAAGACCTTTATAAACAGCTCCCCTTATCCATAGAAGTAGAGAATTTCAGCAGCAATGAAAAAATCTTCTATCCTCCGGAGGAATTAAATATTTCCGGCGCGCCTTTGGCAGAAGGCGGCGCCGGAACGCTGGCCTACTATGCGCCCTGGGGAGACGTGGTGATGTTCTATGGCAGCTTTAGCTCCAATGGCAGTTTATTTGAGCTAGGCGAAGCAGTTTCCGGCTCTGAACAGATTTCCGGCTTAACAGGTACAATTGAAATCAGTGTCTATGAATAAGGAGAAATGCTTGTAAAAATCATAGCATTTGAAAGCGATCCTAACCAGAAGGATTCTTCCAAGATACAGACAGATTATTTTAAGCAGGAGATGGAGGTATGCCGCCTGCTTAGAATCTAGTTTGTTTCATTCTTTCTTAAAAACCTCTTTTGCCGTCCTTTTGTGGCAAAAGAGGTTTTTATATACTTAAAATGAATGATACAGTATAAAATATAAGTATTTTACATGAGAAAAAGGCCGCGTTATACTGATAAATGAAGAGATATCTGCCCTAAAAAGGCCGCATACCCCCTAAAAGCAGATGATTTCTGCTATTTATCACGATTTAGAAAGGATGAATTCGCGTGAAAAAGCTTTTATCTTTTGCCCTTTGTACGATGCTCCTGTTCTCCCTTGCTGCGTGCAGCGGCAATCAAACCGCAACCTCCGGGGAAGGAGAAAGTTCTACGCCTTCCTCCCATGTGGCGGAGACGTCCTCAGCGCCTTCGGAGCCTCCAGAAAGCGCGGAAGAGACAGAAAATTCCGCAGAAACCTCAGAAGAGACGGTTTCTGAAACCGGCGGCACGCTGATTGCCTATTTCTCCTGGTCCGGCAATACAGAAGCAATGGCTAACCTGATTCAGCAGGAGACAGGGGGAGATTTGTTTGAGATCACCCCGGCTACTCCCTATACGGATGATTACAACGAACTTTTGGATATCGCCCAGCAGGAGCAGGACGAAAACGCCAGGCCGGAACTGGCCTTTCAGGTGGAAAACTGGGATAGTTATGACACCATGTTTGTAGGATATCCCGACTGGTGGAGCGATGCACCCATGCTTGTCTATACCTTCCTGGAATCCTATGACTGGACGGGGAAAACGCTGATTCCCTTCTGCACCAGCGGGGGCAGCGGATTTGGCCGTAGTCTGAATAACCTGGAAGCAAGCGCGTCGGGCGCCTCCATTCTGAATGGCCTGCACGTGCAGGGGGATGATGTGGAAAACTCGGCCGGTGAAATTTCGGACTGGATCAGCAGGCTGGGACTGAACTGAATCAGGAGGTATTAGCAAATGAAAAGGATATCCTCTCTTTGTGTTGCATTGTTTATGATGGTAGGATTGCTGGCCGGTTGTCAAACCGGGGATAATCCTTCCGGGGAATCGTCATCCATTGCCGCTGATTCGTCCCAAGCTGCCTCAGCCAGCCAACCGGAGAATAGTTCCGGTGAAAACGGTATACAGCCGGAGAATCCATCCGAGCAAGGAGATGAAGTTATGGGAGAACCTGTCGTTTACATGACCACCGATATTTCCGCCGAGGGCCTGATGGCTGTTTATGAGGCGCTGGGAGCCTCTCCCACTGGAAATATCGCGGTAAAGCTTTCCACGGGGGAACCGGGAAGCAACTATCTGCGGCCGGAGCTCATCGGCGATCTGGTACAGTCTTTTGATAACCCCACGATAGTGGAGTGCAACACCGCCTATGGGGGCCAGCGTGCCAATACGGCCATGCACTATCAGGTGGCGGAAGACCACGGCTACACCGCTCTTGCCGATGTAGATATCATGGATGAAAACGGGTCTATGACGCTGCCTGTTACCGGCGGCAGCAATCTGACCGAAAACTATGTGGGCGCCCATTTTGCCAATTACGATTATTATGTCGTCCTTTCCCATTTTAAGGGCCACTCTATGGCCGGCTACGGCGGAGCGATTAAAAACATCTCCATCGGCATTGCTTCTTCGGAGGGCAAAGCCCATATCCATTCCGGCGGGACCGGCGGAAATATGTGGAGCGGCGACCAGGACGCTTTTTTGGAAAGTATGGCCGAAGCGGGAAAATCCGTCGTGGATTATCTGGACGGAAATATTCTGTATATCAATGTGATGAACCGTCTTTCGGTAGACTGTGACTGCGACGGCAGTCCGGCGGAGCCGGATATGCACGATATTGGCATTCTGGCTTCCTATGACCCGGTGGCGCTGGATCAGGCATGTGTTGATTTGGTTTATTCCGCAGAAGATGGGGATTCTCTTATTCAGCGAATTGAGTCCCGAAATGGACTGCATACGCTGGAACATGCACAGGCAATCGGACTTGGCAGCCGGGACTATGAGCTGGTAAGCATTGATGAATAGAGGTGGACGCATGAAACGATGGCTTAGTTTACTGCTGGCCGGAGTGATGGCCTTTTCTTTAGCAGCCTGTAGTTCGGAATCACCTTCTCAGCAATCATCTGAACAAGAACAGGAACCATCATCAACGGTTAGTACAAATACAGCAGAAGAAATCCAGGCACCGGAAGGCTTCCTGCTGATTAAAGGCGGCACATTTGAAATGGGCAGCCCGGACAGCGAGGCATGGCGCAGTGCGGATGAAACCCAGCATTCCGTTACAGTCAGCGACTTTTATATGAGCGCCTATGAGGTGACACAGCAGGAATATCAGGAGGTGATGGGCGATAATCCCAGTAATTTCTCCGGTGAAAACCTGCCGGTGGAAAATATCTCCTGGCTGGATGCGGTGGCCTACTGCAACGCCCGCAGCGAAAAGGAAGGACTTACCCCTGCATATACCATTGATGGAACCAGCGTGAGCTGGGATCGCAGCGCCAATGGCTACCGGCTGCCCACTGAGGCGGAATGGGAATACGCCTGCCGCGCGGGAACTACTACGCCCTTTAATACAGAAACCTCCATCAGCGCGGAGGAGTCCAACTATTGGGGCGACTACCCCTATATGATTGAAGACAATTACTTTAACCAGGAAAACCTGGAAACACAGCCCGGCGTTTACCGTCAGACTACGGTGGAAGTGAACAGCTTTTCTTCCAACGCCTGGGGCCTTTACAACATGCACGGGAACGTGGGCGAATGGGTCTGGGATTATTACGGCGAGTACGGTACCGATGCCAAGACCGATCCTACCGGGCCGGAAGCCGGCACCCGGCGGGTATATCGCGGCGGCGGATGGAACGACTTTGCGAAAAATCTTCGCTCTGCTTACCGAGCAGCCTTGCCCCAGGAAAACAGCAACTATAATATCGGATTGCGGCTGGTGCGCAACGCTGTTGCCGGCTCCGGAAGCGTAGCCGGTTCTCAGACGAGCACCACAGGAAGCGGCGGCGGAAACGTCCTGATTGCCTATTTCTCCTGGGGAGGAAATACCAGAGGAATTGCAGAGGAAATCCAGCGGCAGACGGGAGCCGATTTGTTTGAAATTCAGCTGGTAGAGCCCTATTCTACCGATTACAATACCGTACTGGAACAGGCACAAAGGGATCAGAATGAACAGGCGCGGCCGGAACTTTCTGCTCATGTGGAGAACATGGAGCAGTATGATACGGTTATTCTGGGGTACCCCAACTGGTGGGCGTCCATCCCCATGCCGATTGCCTCTTTCCTGGAGAAATATGATTTCTCCGGTAAAACTATTTTGCCCTTCTGCAGCCATGGAGGCGGCGGATTGGGACAAAGCCAAACCGCTATTGCCAAACTCGTTCCGGACGCCACTATGGCAGAGGGACTTGCTATCAATTATTCAGGCGGCTCCGGTATGCCGGACGATGTGGCGGCATGGCTGGACGCCAATGGAATCGAGAGACAATAAACTGCAAACAACCATTATTTTCAGGAGGCCACGAATCATGAAAAAGAACATCGGAAATACACTGGCTCTGTATCCCACACCCCTCGTGGTGGTTGGCGCCATGGTAAACGGGAAACCTAACTGGCTGCTGGTGGGGCATTTGGGCATTATGGGCCATGACCATGTGATGGTCAGTCTGGCAAAAGCTCATTATACCAATCAGGGGATTAAGGAAAGCAAAAAGCTGTCCATCAATATTGTGGATGAAGCACTGCTTCCGAAGGCAGACCGTTCCGGCTGTGTCAGCGGCAGCAGGGAAGACAAATCGGAGCTGTTTGCGTTCAGCATAAGCGAGGCAGGCGTTCCCATGATTACCGATGCACCGGTAGTGATGGAATGCAGTGTGGAAGATATTTACGAAACAAAAGGGTTCGACAACTTTATCTGCACCATCGACAGCACCTATGCAGAAGAAAATGTACTGACCGAAGACGGCAAACTGGATTACCGCACCTTAAAGCCTGTGTTGTTTGAGATGCCCACCTATGAGTACCTGAAAACCGGCGATGTTTTGGCCAAGTGCATGAGCTTTGGCAAGGGCAGACAGGCATAAGCGGATCAAAAACAAAAGTTGGGAGGAACAAACTGATGCAATATACAAAACTCGGCAATTCGGAATTAAAGGTTTCCCGCATCTGTATGGGGTGCATGGGATTCGGCGACGCCAAAAACGGCCAGCACAGCTGGACCCTGGATGAGAAACATTCCCGCGAGATTATCAAGCATGGACTGGAATTGGGAGTCAACTTCTTTGACACCGCCATCGGATACCAGAGCGGCACCAGCGAGCAGTATCTGGGCCGGGCGCTCCGGGACTTTGCAAAGCGGGAGGATGTGGTGGTGGCTACCAAATTCCTGCCCCGCACCCAGGAGGAGATCGCCGCCGGCATTACCGGCCAGCAGCATATTGAGCAGATGGTGAACACCAGCCTAAAGAATCTGGGGCTCGATTATATTGACCTGTATATCTATCACATGTGGGATTATGAAACGCCTCTCTATGATATTATGGAGGGGCTGGACCGGGTGGTAAAGGCGGGCAAGGTGCGGTATATCGGTATCTCCAACTGTTTTGCCTATCAGCTGGCCAAGGCCAACGCCCTGGCGGAGAAAGAAGGCTTTCATAAATTCGTCTCCATCCAGGGGCATTACAACCTGATCTTCCGGGAGGAAGAGCGGGAGATGGCAAAGCTTTGCTATGAGGATAACATCGCCATGACCCCATACAGCGCTTTGGCGGGAGGGCGGCTCTCCAAGCACCCGGGGGAAACCTCCAAGCGCTTGGAGGAGGACAGCTATGCCAAATTCAAGTATGACGCTACCGCCGAACAGGACGCAGCCATTATCAGCAGAGTGGCAGAGCTGGCGGAAAAACGGAATGTCTCCATGACCGAGATTTCTTTGGCATGGCTGCTCACCAAAGTAACATCCCCAGTAGTAGGAGCTACCAAACTGCACCACATTGAGGGCGCGGCCAAAGCTGCGGAGCTTATCCTGACGCCGGAAGAGTGCGCCTATCTGGAAGAACCCTATATTCCTCATAAACTGGTGGGGGTCATGGCACAGAACACCCCCGCGGCTGCAAAAGAGCAGCATGTCTGGTCCACAGGCAGTCAGAAAATCGAGCAGGCGTAAGTCTATTTAAAGGCAGGCGGAGAAAGCTCGTTTAGTGGCGATAAAAGGCTTTCCCAAAATCTGGCCGGCAACGCGGAGATACGTATCGGACTTTGTAAAAGAGGGACACAGGAATGGAAATTCTCAAACGAGAGCTTATTTATATCTGGTACTATTTCAGCGTCCAGTTGGAGCAGATATTCGGCTGGTGGGTGCTGGGTATGGTGATCGGTTCAGCGGTTTCTGTCTTTGCCAAAGATACGATTCACCGCGCCTTTCGTTCTTTACAGGGAAAACGGCTGGGGATTTTAGGGGTTGTGGCGGCCAGTGCCCTGGGAATCGCTTCGCCGCTGTGCATGTACGGCACTATCCCTATTGCTGCCTCTTTTTCCCGCGGAGGCATGAAGGATGACTGGCTGGCCGCGTTTATGATGTCCTCGATCCTGCTCAACCCGCAGCTTATTATTTACAGTGCGGCGCTGGGGGGAACTGTCCTGACTGTGCGAATTGTTTCCTGTTTTCTCTGCGGCATCGCAGCCGGGTTGCTGATCCGTTTTTTTTACAAAGATAAGCCCTTTTTTAACTTCACTGGTTTTGACGAACCGAAAAGCCGGGACACCGATCCCAATCTTTTGGTGCGTTACCTGAAGAATCTTTGGCGCAATGTAAAGGCCACCGGGCTTTATTTCTTTATTGGTGTGCTGCTTTCCGCCCTCTTTCAGCGGTATGTCCCTGCGGAAACGATGACAGCCCTGTTTGGCGGGAACGAAGCGCTGGGAGTCCTGATGGCGGCTACCATTGGCGTCCCCCTTTACGCCTGCGGCGGCGGGACCATCCCGCTGCTCCAGCAATGGCTGTGGGATGGTATGAGTGTGGGAAGCGCCGCTTCCTTCATGCTCACCGGACCTTCCACCAAAATTACCAATTTGGGCGCTTTGAAAATTGTTTTAGGGATCAAGCGTTTCCTGTTATACTTAGCCTACATAATGGTATTTTCGCTGCTCACAGGGCTGATTGTCAATCTGATTAATTAAATTTCATTTTGTTGGCGGTACAATTGCTTTTTACGCATTGATAACCTATAATGAGTAAGAAGAAAGGGAGGTTAGCACATAAGGAGGTATAAATTTGGAAATTCGGGTCTTACGATACTTCTTAGCTGTGGTGCGAGAAGAAAGCATCACAAAAGCCGCTGATCTGCTGCATATCACACAGCCCACCCTTAGCCGTCAGATTGCTCAGATGGAAGAAGAGATGGGTGTAAAGCTGTTTGACCGGGGTACGCGCAAGATTGTTCTGACTAATGAGGGACTTTTGCTGCGCCGGCGGGCAGAAGAAATTCTGGAGCTGGTGGATAAAACAGAACGGGAACTTTCTGAACAGGATGAAGCGGTGGAGGGGACCGTATCCATTGGATGCGGCGATCTTGCTGCCGTGCAGCTTTTACCGGAACTAATTCGCTCTTTTTGTGAACGTTATCCCGCTGTGACATTCGACCTTTATACCGCTACTGCTGACCATATTAAAGACCGAATGGATCGCGGCCTAACGGATATTGGACTATTATTAGAACCTGTTAATATGGAAAAATATGACTATCTTCGTTTTAATCAGCGGGAGCAATGGGTGGTTGTTATGCATCCGGATTCCCCTTTGGCAAAGCTGGAGCAAATTACGCCAAAAGATTTAAAAAATCTGCCGCTGATTCTTCCTCGAAGGCTAACCGTCAGGAGTGAACTTGCCCGATGGTTTGGGGATGATTTTGATAAACTAAACGTTTTGTTCACAGCAAACCTTCCGTCTAACAGCTCTATCATGGTGCATCATAAACTGGCGTATGCTATTGCGATCAAGGGTTCTGTCGCTTTTTGGGATAGGGAAAAAATTACCTACCGGCCATTATCTCCGGCATTGACAGCCACCAGTGTAATGGCGTGGAAACGCAAACAGCCATTTGCTTTGGCTGCCGAAAAATTTATTGAATGTTGTAAATCCGCATTGTCCGATAGAGGAGAACAATAGGTAAAACGACTGCAAAATACATGCTCATTGAGCATTTAATCCTATGAAAACTAAGTATTAGACATGAGAATTCCCCTGATTTATAATGTAAGTGTACAGACGCTGCACTTGCATTATTTTTTTGCATTTTTTCAGAGCTTCTGAATGACGCTGCAAAAGGCAAGCTGCGGTATTTAGACGGGTGGATTCTTATCGATAAGATGAAACTGAAAGGAACAAAAAAGGAGACATGATCCTATGAAAAAAATGATCGTCCTTTTAATGACATTGGTAATGGCGGCTGCTATAACGGCGTGCCAGAGTCGGGAAGAACCATTACCAATAAGCAGCACGCCATCCGCCAGCGAAAACGCGCCGGTGCTGGAGCCAAAAAGCAATGAGCCAGAGCCGGAAAGCAGCCATATTTTAATCGCCTATTTCTCTCTGGGGCGCAATGCAGAATATCCGGATGGCATTGACGCCAGCACCTCGGCCAGCCTTGTATTAGACGGGGAAGAAATGGTGGGAACCACGGAATATGTAGCTCGCTTGATACAGGACAATGTAGGCGGCGATCTGCATTCCATTGAAACAGTAGAGCCCTATTCTACGGAATTTGATGCCGTCGTGGATCAGAATCATGAGGAAATGAATGCCGGAACGATGCCGGAATTGAAGGAAAGCGATTTGGATACTGCGCAGTATGATACGGTATTTATCGGCTATCCGGTGTGGGCAACCAATGCGCCGCAGGCCATCTTTTCTTTTCTCTCCCAGTATGACCTGTCGGGAAAGACGGTCATCCCATTTTGCACCCACGATGGATATGGTGCGGGAAGCAGTTGCGGAGACATTGCTGATGCTATTGACGGGGAAACGGCCGTATTAGATGGGCTGGCGATTGAAGCGCCGGACGTGCCCGGAGCGGCAGGCACGGTTGCCGAATGGCTGGGCAATATCGGAATGGAAGAACAGCCGGGCGATTCTATAGAAGCGGAGAAAACTGCTATTACGATTACCGTTGGCGACATGGTGCTGGATGGCGTTCTGTATGATACCCCGTTGGCCGGTGAAATTCGGGAGTATTTTCCCCTGACAATTTCGATGGTTGGCTTTGGAGGCCGTGAATATTACGGGGGCGTAGACTTTTATCCGGAAAACCTGGAAGGCGGTCAGACCACCTTTGAAAACGGCGACATCACTTACTGTGAATCGCACCATAATATGGCTGTTTTTTATGCACAGACGGATGATCCCACCCTTTCGGTAGAGGTAATCCCGATTGGCAAAGTGACTTCTGATTTGGCGGTTTTTGACGAACTGCCCCGCAATGTGGATGTTACCTTTGCTCTGGCCGAATAATCAAAAAAAGCGTCGCTAAACGAAATACGCCATATAAAAACACTTGTGGCCGGATCGTATAGGCCGCAAGTGTTTTTATATATTCATATATAGATTTATCACCGAAAAAGCGCTGATTTTTAATCCTTGACGGAGATTTGTTCCAGTGCCTTTTTAAACTGAAAAGCGAAAAAGACAGCTGTAAAGGTAACCGCAATAAAATCCGCCACCGGTTCTGCCATATAAACCGCTGTGGTCTTATCAGAGGAAAAAATCAACGGCATAATATAAATCAGCGGGATCAGCAGGATAAACTTTCGCATAACCGCTACCAGAATGGAAGCTTTGGCGTTGCCGAGAGATGTAAAGGTCATCTGGCAGGCGACTTGAATACCGAACAATAACAGGCAGGCCATGTAAATGCGCAGAGCGGTTTTGGTAAATTCCATGAGCTCCGGAGAATTGGTGAACATGGCAGCAAATCCCTGGGGAAAGACCATGACGCACACCCACAGCACAGTGGAATAGATTAAGCTGGCTTTTAGCAGAAGCTTAAAGGCTGCTTTTACCCGTTCAGGATTGCGTGCGCCGTAATTGTAGCTGATAATGGGCTGTGCGCCCTGGCCTAAGCCTTGCAGCGGCAACATAGCAAACTGCATGACACTGGTCAGAATTGTCATAGCGCCCACGGCGATATCGCCGCCGTAGTTTTGCAGGGAAGAGTTAAAGCAGATAGAGATAACGCTTTCGCTGGCCTGCATGATGAAGGTAGAGAGGCCCAGTGCCAGACTGGGAAGGACAATTTCTGCTTGCAGCCTCAGGTTTTTCACCCGAAGTTTCAGGTGCGTCTTTTTGCCGCACAGGAAAAGCAGCACCCAGGCGCAGGACATAGCCTGCGAGATGATGGTAGCCCAAGCGGCTCCTGCCACTCCCATATGAAACCCAAAAATAAAGATAGGATCGAGGATAATATTGGCCACCGCGCCGATTAACACCGAAAGCATCCCCGTTTTGGCAAATCCCTGGGCTGTGATAAACGCGTTCATCCCCAAAGTCATCTGCACAAAAAGCGTGCCGATAGCATAGATGTTCATGTAATCCACGCCGTATTCAATGGTATTTTCGCTGGCTCCAAACGCCATGAGAAAATCCCGGTTCCAGATTAACAGGGCTGCTGTTAAAAGGATTGATATAAGAAACTGAATGACAAAACAGTTACCCAGCGTTTTTTCGGCAGAATCGTGATCGCCTTTTCCCATGAAGATAGAAGCCCTCGGCGCTCCGCCGTAAGCGGCAAAGGCAGCAAACGCCGTGACAATCATAATCAGCGGCATACAGACCCCGACGCCGGTCAGCGCCGCTTCACCGATTTGCGGAATATGACCGATATAAATCCGGTCTACAATATTGTATAGCATGTTGATGATTTGCGCAGTTATGGTGGGAAGAGCCAGCTTTAAAAGAAGTTTTCCTACTGGTTCCGTTCCCAAAAAATCTTTATCGTCACTCATGCCATCGCTTCTCCTTCCACCGCGATCTTGGTATTTTCTGCAATTCGTTCATTAAATCGGGCAAATTGCTTTTGTTCTTCTTCGGTAAAACCGCGAAATATCTGTTTGCGAAAAACTTCCCGCACCGATTCAATTTCGCTGGTGATCGGTTTGGACTCGGGAGTTAGGGTCAGATGAATCCGCCTGCGGTCCTCAGCATCCTGCCGCCGTTGTATCAAGGATTTTTGAATCAGGCTTTCTACCGCTTGGGATACATTGCTTTTAGACAACATCCGAAATTCCACAATTTCAGCAGCGGTATCCCGGCCTGGGTTATTAAAAAGAAAACTGATAATAGTGGCTTCAATCGGCGCTAAACTGTACCGTTCACAAACCGGTTTTAGCATGTTGTCATAAAGCTTTATAATGCGCCGGATATTCGACAGCAGAGCATTTGTATGCGGCATAAAAGTTTCCTCCTGGTCAATGATTTAAACAGCATATAGTTCAATTAAGAACAATTCTTTTTACAAACCATTTTACTCCTATATCCGATATAGTCAAGCAGGAATTTGACATTTTTTGAATTTTAATAGTTGATTCATAAAGCAAATAGGTATACAATTACAAATGCACTTTTGCTTTCTGCCAAAGTTTGTGGTATTATAGTAAAACACAATAAAAATTAAGGAGTGGTTACAATAGACAGCGTTCTTTTTTGCCTGAAATCTTTCCTGCTGGGAATCGTAGAGGGAGTTACAGAATTTCTTCCGATTTCCTCAACGGGACACCTGATTGTTTTTGAAGAACTTTTGAGTTTTCAGGGTTCTGAACAGTATATCAACACCTATTCTTATGTTATTCAGCTGGGCGCTATTTTGGCGGTTATGGTATTATACCGCAAAAAGATTTTAGCAACCCTAACGAATTTATTTCCCAAAAAGGAAAACGGTGTATGGGTACGGCCTTATTCGCAAACCGGTCTGCGTTTCTGGATTACGCTGGCAATCGCGTGTATTCCCGGTTTTATCGGAGTTCTTTTATTGGGCGATTTAGCGGACGCCTATTTGTTTAACGCGGTAAGCGTTTCTATCGTCCTTGTTTTAGGCGGTGTTGCCATGATTTTGGCTGAGAGGTTTTGCAGCAAAAAGAATGCCGCTGCACCTCAAGAGGGAAAATGGCTTTCCGTGACCACAAAGCAGGCCCTCATCATCGGCGGATTTCAGTGCCTTTCGATCATCCCCGGTATGAGCCGCAGCGCCTCCACCATTATTGGCGGCTGGTTTGCAGGGCTTTCCACTTCGGCCAGTGCAGAATTTTCCTTCTTTCTCGCTATCCCCGTTATGCTTGGTATGAGTGCGTTGAAGCTTATTCAGCTGGGCGGTTTTGGCTCCATGAGCACCGTTGAGCTTATCAGCTTAGGAATTGGATTTGTGGTCAGTTTCCTGGTAGCGTTGGTTGTCGTCAAAAAATTCATCGCATTTCTGCAAAAGAAATCGATGTCTGTATTTGCTGTCTACCGGATTGTATTCGGCTTGTTCGTGTTAATTTTAAGCTTGTGCGGCGTGGTAAGCGTTGCTGCAGCATAAATCAAAACAAAGAGGGGGTACCCGCCTGGGCGGGTACCCCTTTTCCGTGCGCTATAGAAACAGCCTGCGGGCATCCGGTTTTGTCGGAAGATCGGATGCCCGTTTTTGCTACAAATACTTTTGGGTTTGTATGCTAAGCTGCGTTTGTACCGGTCGTCCTATTGATTGTTATGGTATCTGCGGCGAATCCTGTGTTTTTGACACGGCAGAAACGCTGTCCTTTTTCTCAGCAATGCGTTTTTTAGCGTCTTCCACTGATTCTCCATCCTTCGTCAGAAACTCGTCCACAAACTTGTCCGTCATTTTAGTGAATCCGCCCACTACACCTGCTTCGATTTTCTTGTAACCGTTAACAACCCCATCTTCGATCTTTTTATAACCGGCTACAACGCCATCGGCGATCTTTTCGTTTACCTTCACTATTTTGGATTTTGCCATTTTGATTCTCTCCTTAATACGACGCTTTTTTACGTTTGCGGACAAGACAAATTACGGCTGAAATGATTCCGGTCAGAACAGCAATACCGGCTGCTGCTGAAATAATAAATTTTTCCACGGCTAACACCTCCTTATTGTAACCCTTTGACCACTGGAATCAGGCAGAGCAGCAAAACAATACCAACTATGCCGATTAAGATGCCGGGAATCAGCATATTCCAGATCATGACCATGCACATGCCAACACCAAGGACCAGAGCGCCGGCAATGCCAAGTAAGACAGAACCAACAGCTTTGCCGCTTAAATGAACAGCAGGCCTGCCCTCCATTTTGCGGCGGACGATCAGCATACTTAACAGTACAACTGCACCGACAGCGGCAATCACAACACCCTGCGTAAAAGCGCCCCATTCCGGCAGCAGGCACATGCACATGCCAATGGCAAACAAGATCCCTCCGACAGTGCCCATAATCATGGATACAAAATTTTTCTTTTGCATAACATACAGCCTCCATTTATTTGTGTTTTTTTATTGGATGTCTATATAGTAAAACCGTCATGTTTTTGAATTACTTGGGAATTGTTTGCAAATGATTAAAACAGCCTTTTTATTTTGCGCGGTCGGAAAACACTGCGTCTTATGGGGGGGAACAGAAGCTTGTACAGGCTGCATGTATGTGCTTTTGGGAGATTTAAGAAGATATTCTTCTAAATAAGCACAAAATAAGGCGAAAAGCTCCTGCGTTTTTCGGAATGCGAATTTTCAGGGATGTAGGAGTTACAATGATGTGTGACAGAAGGGGAAAAAAGATAGCAAATAGGAAAGACCTGTGTTAAGGTTAAGTTGCTCACACCAAACCGAAAGAAGGTCATCCTATTTGCTATGAATAAGATAA
>CALXBH010000081.1 GCA_944386475.1 uncultured Clostridia bacterium
TCACTTCCGGCAGTTCAAACAGACGGTCATTCAGATAATATTTCTTTTCACGGGAACGAATCTCCATCACTTCAAGGCCACCGGCGTTCAGCAGTTCTATGTATTTAGGGATGGTTGTCCGATGCAGTTTGATTTGATGATAGGTTTCCATCATATCAATTAGCTCTTTGGTGGAGACTGGATGATCTACATCGGAGTGACGGAGCAATATCTGGTACAAGTATAAAATTCTTAGCTGGTGATCAGTTTCCATTTCTATTTTCTTCTCCGATTATATTACATTTTTGTGTTTCTTTTATACTAATCAGTAGTAATGTGGGTGGAAATAGTGTTCCATTTCTCCGACAATTCGTGATTATATTTTATGAAAATCTTGCTGTCTAATCTTATTTTATAGTGAGCTTTTATACACTCGTACTCTGTACAAAATGAAAGCAATATTGGCATCTTCTGAGAGGAATGAACCCCAGTTGTAATAAGTGCTGTATATATACTATCGTAAAGTGCGTTTAGACGATTAACATATATAGTAAGATAAACTGTATCCTCAACTATGTAAGCAGAAAAAACCGCTTGGGCTATAATGAGGAGAATATTGCCATTGGCAATTATCCAACTTACTGAAATGAGAACGATAATTGCAAGTAGTGATTTTACAAGGCTATATATCAGCATTTTTGATGCAATAAATTTTGAAAAATAAACACTTTCAAAGGTATTGGTAGCATATTTTATCATTGAAGGAGGAACGGAATTATTGTAATATCCATCTGTTTCTAACTCAGACAACCTAATTCCAAATGCTGTTTGAATACTGTTTTTACGTCGTTCGTGTTCTGCATTGTACCAAAACAAGCCATCATCAATAACTGATGCTGAAACAAAGCCCAACGCAGATGCTATCTGTAAAATAGATACAATATCTGTAGCCATTCCAGACAGGAATATATTTACCAATGATAGCACACAATTAAGCCAAAAGACAATTTTACAAAACTTTTCAAGCTTTTGCGATGGTATATATAATTTGTTAATATCATCCCGTCTACTCAAGGGCGTTATACCTCCGGAAATGCTTTCTTGATTTCTAAAAGGGCAGAATACGGTAATCCCTGTTTTTCATAATTTAGTGCAGCATCAATATGACCAATAGCAGTATCAACTCTTGAATAATTTGTGCTATATTTAATTGTATTCAGCGCTTTTTTCAAATAATCTGTGTATGTAGTACAGCCAAAATATGCATACATCATTTCTTCCGCAATTTTCTTTTCCAATGAAAATGATGCCATATTTCGGTAATTTTTTTGAATGTTCCAATGCTTTAAGAGACGTACAACTGGTTTGATTTTCGAAGCATTATTTACATTACATTCTGTCAAAGTGCTATAAAAGCCGTCAGGGTCTGTGTACATCCAGTCGCTGGGACCATTCGGAATGTAATACATACCGTACTCTACATAGGCAGGCGTCAGTTCAAACTTAATATGATGGAGTTCTAATACAACCGTCGGGCTAGACTGGTAAATTTCAGAACTACTGTAATATTTTTCAGCAAAGGATTTTAACTTATTGAGAAAGGTCTGAGGTTTATAACCATACGGATTGTTAAACACAATCATAATATCCACGTCAGACTTTTCATCAACTTTTCGAGGTAATATAGTTCCTCGCACATATGAACCAAAAATCTTTTTCTCCACTACTTCATTTGAAAAATACCATGAAAGCCTTGTTTTGATTGTATCTACCGAAGTAGAAATATTACTTTTTTCCGTATTGCTAAGAACAAGATTGCTTGCCAAACCACTTAAATAGCTATTTACGGACATTATATTATCCTCCAATCTATTGATAATTTTTTTATTCCATGCTGTTCATGCTTCACGCAAACTTTTATAAATTTCTTCAGAAAAAATCCCAAGCACCTGCCGCTTCATTTCATCATTAGAGAGCAGCAGGGAGAAGAAATCCTGGTTTTGTGAAAGTCCCTCAATCAATGCATCATCAATATCGTCAAAATAAGTGAACTCAAAGTCTTTTTGCGTATTATTTTTAGCACTGGTCTTCAGCTTATCCGACTTCATCAAAATATCGCGGATTTGCAGCATGGCTTTGACCACCACATCGTTATCATACGATTTTCCGGTTCGGCTATTGATTTCATCAATGATTTCTGACAGCCGCTGCTCCTTATCCTCTGTCAGACCGAAGTGCTCTGCCGTGGGCAACTTCACTACCGGCTTTGCCACCAAGTTGGAGGAAACGTGCTCCTCGCTCTTTTTCTGTACAAAGTTGGATGCTTGGATTTTCCCTTCCAGGTTAAAGCCGGGACCGGGATGCTTGATATTGATGTACGCCAGCAGGTATGCGATGAAGTTGTACTTCTTGTGCAGGTCGTGATCCTCGAAACAGGATACCTGCAAGAGGAACTCATAGTAGCGGACAAAGCTGCGCATGGCCGCGACCGCCTCGCGCTGTTCCTCGTATTCGTAGTGGTCAAGCAGCTTTTTGCACTTCTGCAAGAAGAAAGTCAGACGTTGCTTCTGCTTGCCGGTAACCTTTTGGGAGTACAGGATTTCATTGGCGCTTTCAATATCCGCTGGATCAAAAAGCGCATAAGCGTCGATCTTGGCCTCCAAGTCGTAAATAGCGCTGGGCGTCACGGAGTTGGACAGTAATGTGGTCGTGTAATAAGGTGCAAATGCGGCTTTCATGTCCTCGTAGCTGTTTACGAAGTCCAAGACAAAAGTCTTTTTATCGTAAGGCGGGCAAATACGATTCAACCGGGACAACGTTTGAACCGCATTCACGCCACGCAGCTTTTTCAGCACATACATGGCACACAGTTTCGGTTGGTCGAATCCCGTTTGATATTTGTTGGCGACCAGAAGCACCTGATAGGCATCGGTGTCAAATTCCTTTGTGAGCCGATCTTCTGGGAAGCCGTTCAAGGAAGCCTCTGTATATTCCGTTTCATCATCCGGGAGTTTTACTTTGCCGGAAAAGGCTACCAGCGCATGGATGCCCTCATACCCCTTTTTCGCAATGTAATCCTCAAATGCTTGCCGGTATTTCACCGCAGCCTGCCGGGACGCAGTAATGACCATTGCTTTGGCCTGTCCGCCCAACTCTTTCATAACGGTGGTGCGGAAATGCTCGACAATGACCTCGATGCGCTGCCCGATGTTGACATCATGCAATTCTACAAAACGGGCAATCTGGCGTTTGGCTGCATTGGTCTTACAGCGGGGGTCTTCTTCAATCTCCTTGTTGATTTGGTAGAAGGTTTTGTATTCTGTGAAGTTTTGCAACACATCCAGAATAAAACCCTCCTCGATTGCCTGCTTCATAGAGTAGATGTGGAAAGCCTCGCGCTGGCCTTTGGTGTTCAGTCGGCCAAAGAGCTGGATGGTGGTGGGTTTTGGCGTAGCGGTGAATGCAAACATCGAGACGTTCGACTGCTTGCCGTTGCGCTGGATTTCATCGGTGATCATGTCCTCCACATCGCTTTCGACCGGCTCACCAGCGCCCAGAGCCATCGTCACCGCAGCCATGTCTTTACCGGCGGTGGAAGAATGGGCTTCGTCGATGATAACGGCAAAACGCTTGTCCTTCAGGCCCTTTACGCTATCCACAATATAGGGGAACTTCTGAATGGTGGTAGCGATGATTTTTGTGTTTCCGTTCAATGCAATCGCCAAGTCGGCGGAGTTGCACTTGTCATCCATGACCCGAATCAAACCGGCCTTGTGCTCCATACCCATGATAGCCTTCTGGAGCTGGCGGTCAACCACCACACGGTCAGTCACAATGATGACATTATCGAAAATGATTTTATTGTCCGCATCATGCAGCGAAGTCAGCCGGTGCGCCAACCAAGCGATGGAGTTTGTCTTGCCGGAACCGGCGCTGTGTTGGATCAGGT
>CALXBH010000082.1 GCA_944386475.1 uncultured Clostridia bacterium
ACAATATCGCAGAAAATATTGCCCGCCCCTACGCAGTGGGGCGGAAAAATTTCCTCTTCCACGATACCGTAAAAGGCGCCCAGGCCAGTGCCATCATTTACAGTCTGGTGGAAACTGCAAAACTCAACAATCTGAATATCTATGCGTATCTGGAAACGGTACTGCTCTATATGCCGGACTACAAAAATGAGCCCGAAGGGATAGAAGAGCTGATGCCCTGGTCTGATGTTTTTGACCTCATAGTTTAGCATTATGCTGCTCTGCTTGCATGTCTCTGGATTGCCCTGTATACTGTCAGCAGTATACAGAAAGAAAAAGGGTTCCAGAGCACCCTCCGTGACAAGTCGTGTACTCTGAAACCCTGGCATTAAAACCATGGTTATTGTATCAGATTACACGTTCACTTACAATCACGAAAATGATATTTTTTGTTGAGAGCAGCGACATATCCTACTGCCCGGTTTGTGGGGAGCCGCTTTCCTACCGTGATTCCTGCGTCAGGCTCATACGGCTGGAGGGCGGCATGAGGCGGAAGTTCCTGATCCGCAGGCTGAAATGCAGCAGCTGTGGGAGGCTCCACCGTGAACTCCCGGACTGTCTGGTCCCTTACAAGCATTATGCTTCCGAAGTGATCTCAGGTGTACTGGATGGTATCATCTCGCCAGACGATGAGGATTCCGCAGATTTTCCCTGCGAAATGACAATGCGCCGCTGGAACTGCTGGCTGGAAGCCAACCGGCTCAGGATAGACGGATCTCTGAAATCAACAGGGTACCGTCTGCTGGGATTCTCCACAGAACTTCTGGGATCCCGGATGTTGCTGCTCGACAAGCTGCGAAGTTCACGTCCGGAATGGCTGGAAACACTGCTCCGGTTTCTTTATAATTCCGGAGGTTTTCTTGTCCCCATTTAACATTTCGGTTTTGCACCGACTTTGCTTTGCTGTCATTACTGCCTTGTGGTACCCTCCCTGCAAAGGAGGTTATACCAATGAAAACAAATGAAACCATAAAGTGGCAGGAAGAACAGGCACTGCAGCGGTACCAGTTGATCGCTCCTCTGCTGGATGAATCACTGGACAATGCAAAGCGAATCCAGATAAGAGAGAACATCGCGGAGCATAACGGGCTGTCTCCACGCACTCTGTACCGCTATGAGGCAGCTTACAGGAATGGCGGTTTTCCCGGATTGAAGCCGCAGAACCGGGAAACAAAACGCTCCCCAAAACTTCCGGAGAACTTCGATGAACTTCTGGAACAGGCAATCCAACTAAAGAGGGAAGTCCCAAAACGCTCGGTCCGGCAGATCATCTACATCCTGGAACTGGAGGGGCGCGTTGCCCCGGGAGTCCTGAAGCGGTCCACAATGGAGCGTTATCTCTACAAAGCCGGCTTCGGTGTCCGGCAGATGCAGATGTACAATGACGCCCGGAAAAGTTCCTCAAAACGGTTCTGTAAACCGCACCGGATGATGCTCATCCAGGGAGATATTAAATATGGCATAAAACTTCCTATCGGCAGGAATGGAGCTATGGTCCAGACTTATCTTTCTTCCGCGATCGACGACCATTCCCGGTATGTGATCCAGTCTGAATTCTATGCCTGCCAGGAAGAATCCATTGTGGAGGATACTTTCCGGAAAGTAGTCCTCAAAGCCGGAAAATTTGATGCCTGTTACTTTGATAATGGGTCACAGTACATCGCAAGACAGCTGAAACTCTCCCTGGGAAAACTCGGGATCACGATCCGCCATGCTCCCAGGGGGAGCGGGAAATCCAAGGGCAAGTGTGAAAAGTTCCATCAGGTTGTGGATTCGTACTTAAGGGAAGCAAAAGCGCATCAGATCCGGACACTGGAACAGCTGAACCAGTACTGGGGGATCTTCCTCGAAGAGTACTACCATAAGAAGCCTCATGAAGGGATCCGTGA
Source organism: uncultured Clostridia bacterium (assembly GCA_944386475.1). Lineage (GTDB taxonomy): Bacteria > Bacillota > Clostridia > Oscillospirales > Ruminococcaceae > Metaruminococcus. Next base: position 1,929 of record CALXBH010000082.1, read on the forward strand.
GTATTACGAAAGCCTGGGCAGCCCCGTTCCCGCACAGGGAATCTCACCGCTGCAGGAATGGGGAAGGGACAGCCGTCCCCTGACATTCCTGGATACCGGCGTAGTCGCAGAAGCATTTCTCCATCACGAGACCCGTCTGGTAGACAAAGGCGCGTGCATCAGCTTCCAAGGCAGAAAATATGAGACAAAACCTTCCCTGATCGGCTGCAAAGTAGAGATTTCCTACGACCCGATGTCTCCGGAAGTGGTCAAGGTATCCTATCCGGGGATCCCGCCTTTTGAGGCAGGAGCGGTAAAGATCGGGGGATTCTGCTCCAAAACTCCGGCGCTGCCAGTCTCCATGCAGAAACAGGAAACAGAAGCTTCCCGGTTCCTTTCCGCGTTGGAGAAGAAACATGCACAGAGCAGACAGCATGTAGCTGACGCGATCTCCTTCGGCCAGTACAGGAAGGATGGTGGCAGCGATGTATGAAACATTTTTCCAGATGGAGCATACTCCCTTTTCCAGGAACACACCGGTTGCCGACCTTTATGAGTCGCCTGCCATGGCGGATACCCTAGGGAGACTCGCCTATGCGGCAGACCGCCAGCTCTTTGCAATAGTCACTGCAGATGCCGGATGTGGAAAGTCTACATTGATCCGCCGTTTTGTGACCAGCCTGCCCAAAGAGGAATACCTGTTCCTGTATCTGTCAGATTCCAAGCTGACCCCGCGGTGGTTTTATAAAGGGATGCTGG
>CALXBH010000083.1 GCA_944386475.1 uncultured Clostridia bacterium
CAGGGGGCTGGCAAGTCCAGCTTCTTCCGCCTGCTGGCAATCCGGGACGAGTGGTTCAGTGACGATCTGAAAAAGCTGGACGATGATCGGGTGTTTTTGAAGCTGCAAGGACACTGGATCATCGAAATGTCGGAGATGCTGGCGACCAGCAGCGCCAAAAGCATTGAGGAAATCCGCTCTTTCATCAGCCGCCAGAAGGAAACCTACCGCACACCCTATGAGGCCCAGCCAAAAGACCGGCTGAGGCAGTGCGTGTTCGGCGGTTCTTCCAACACGCTGGACTTCCTGCCCCTTGACCGGGCCGGGAACCGGCGGTTCCTTCCCATCATGATTTACCCGGAGAATGCGGAGGTTCACATTTTGGAGGACGAGGACGCTTCCAGAGCCTATCTGTTGCAGGTCTGGGCGGAGGCCATGACCATTTACCGCAGCGGCCACTATTCCATGAAGTTCAGCAAGTCTATCCAGCGGCAGCTTGTGGAGGTACAGAAGGATTTCATGCCGGAGGACACGGAGGCCGGGCAGATACAGGGCTTTCTGGAACACTACACCGGTAGCATGGTCTGCTCCAAACAGCTTTTTAAGGAGGCATTGGGCCACACCTATGATGAGCCGAAGCGGTGGCAGCTTCACAATATCAACGAAATCATGAATACGGTGGTGACGGGCTGGAAGCCGTTCTCCAATCCGAGGATGTTCGCCGGATACGGCAGGCAGAAGGGTTGGGAACGGGACGTTTCCGGCAACGAACTGCCCGGCAACGAAGATGGATTTGTGGAGTTGAGCGAGGAAGAATGCCGTCAGCTGGAACTGCCGAAGGAGTGGATCGCATAAAAATCAGCGGCCTGTTGCCGGGATGGTTGTCACTTGGTTGCCGGGTTCGTTGCCGGGGCTTTTCCGGTCTGGATACGGAAAAAGTCGTAAATAAGGCGTTTTCTAATATCTATCTCTATCTCCGGCAACGAAAGCAACGAGATTTTTCAAGAAACTTGATAAAGTAAGATTTGCAGGTCAGACGGTAGTTTACAGGTTTTCAGAGGTTCGTTGCCGGACTTCGTTGCCGGTAGGCTGTTGTCTGGCCTGCTACTCTATGGAGGTAGCCTATGGTAAATGAAAAAACGATGACTTGTAGTAAGAAATGTTTGAATATTCCGGTCTGGCATCGTTATACGCTGACGATTGAGGAGGCCGCCGGGTATTATCATATTGGAGAAGGCAAGCTGAGAATGCTGATTGACGAGCACCCTAACGAGGATTTTTATGTTATGAATGGGAACCGTGCTTTGATCAAGCGGGAAAAATTCGAGCGGTATCTGGATCAGGCGACTGCTGTGTGACGGCTTTTTATAAGGATAAATGACAAATTGCCGATCTTTCGTGGCAAAGCTATGCGGAGAGCCAAATTTGTGCTATGATATGAGTGCAAGTCTGGCTCTCCTCACATTCAAAAGGAGAGATTTTGATGAGTGAAAAAAGACGAGACAACCGCAATCGGATTTTGCGCGAAGGCGAGTATCAGCGCAAGGATGGGAGGTATCGGTTCCGCTATCTCGATGAGGATGGCAAAGAGCAAAATGTGTACAGCTGGCGGCTGGATAAAAATGATCCTATGCCCAAGGGAAAAAAGCGAGAGCCTTCCCTGAGAGAAAAGGAAAAGCAGATTGAAGCTGACCTGTTCGATCATATCGTAACCAACGGTGGAAAGCTCACGGTTTTGGAACTGGTGGAAAAGTATGTGTCTCTGAAAACCGGCGTTCGCCATAATACGGTCGCAGGATACAAGACGGTAATCAACATCTTGAAAAAAGAGGCGTTTGGCAGGCAGCGCATTGACAAGGTGCGCTTATCGGATGCCAAAGCATGGCTGATTAAACTCCAGCAGGTAGACGGCAGAGGGTATAGCTCGATTCATTCGATTCGAGGCGTTCTGAGACCGGCATTCCAGATGGCTGTGGATGATGACCTGATTCGCAAAAATCCATTCGGGTTTGAGTTGGCATCAGTAGTCGTCAATGACTCCGTGACTAGAGAAGCTATCAGCCGGAAACAAGAGCGGGATCTTCTGAAGTTTATCAAAGAGGATAAGCATTTCAGCAGATACTATGATGGAATTTATATTCTCTTTCATACAGGGCTTCGTATCTCGGAATTCTGTGGGCTGACGATCCAAGATATCGAGTTTGAGGAGATGCGTATCAAGGTGGATCATCAGTTACAGAGGACATCACAGATGGAGTATGTAATCCAGCAGCCAAAGACAGAAAGCGGTATCCGCTATGTTCCGATGACCGAGGAGGTGGCCTCCTGTTTCCGCCGGATCATTGCCAACCGAGCCCACCCAAAAGCGGAGCCAATGGTGGATGGATACGCTGGTTTTCTGTTTCTGGACAAGAACGATATGCCCATGGTGGCACTTCATTGGGAAAAGTACCTGGAACATATCGTCCAGAAGTATAACAAGATTTACCGCATCCAGATGCCGAAGGTAACTCCTCATGTGTGCAGGCACACCTTCTGTTCCAATATGGCAAAATCCGGGATGAACCCCAAGACATTGCAGTACATCATGGGTCATGCAGACATCAGCGTAACACTGAACACCTACACCCATGTGAAGTTTGATGACGCCAAAGATGAACTGCTGCGAGTGGCAAACGCTTAAAATTGCCCGTTGGTAAAGCGGTTTGTTTTACCAACGTCTTTACCAATATTGCAGGGAAAAACATGAGAAATCACGAGACGATTTGAGAAAAAATCTTTCAAACAGATGGTGGCTCGGGCAACACACAAAATGCGAAAATCCCTGTAATATCAAGCAATTGAGAAGAAATACAGGACTTATGAGGAGTTACGAAAACATGATAAAATTATTATTTGTGTGCCACGGCAATATTTGCAGGAGCCCGATGGCGGAGTTCGTGATGAAGGACCTGGTGAAAAAGATAGGGCTGGAGCCCCGATTTCAGATCGCCTCCGCCGCTACCAGCACGGAGGAGATCGGGAACCCAGTCTATCCCCCGGCGCGCCGGAAGCTGGCTGAACATGGGATTTCCTGCGGGGGCAAGACCGCCCGGCAGCTGACCAGGGAGGACTATGCGGCGTATGATCTGCTGATCGGCATGGACCAGGCCAATATCCGCAACATCCGCCGTATCTGCGGCGGCGATCCGAAGGGGAAGATCCACCTGCTGCTGGAGTACGCCGGCCGTCCCGGTCAGGAGGTGGCCGATCCCTGGTACACAGGCGATTTCGAGGCCACCTGGCGGGATGTGCTGGCGGGGTGCCGGGGACTTCTCAGGCGTGTGACCTGTGTGGAAAACGGATAGGCGCTGGGCATATGGACGGCATATGGAGACAACGAGGCGTTCGGATGCAGACATCCCCGGAGTCGCGGTGATTCCGGGGATGCGGTTTGCCGGCGGCAAGGGACTTTTCCCACAGACGGCCATGTGATATAATCCTCTTGGAAAACGAAGGGAAGGGGCCGGGAAGCGGGATGGCCGCCCGGCCCCTGGAACTGTTGGGAAGTGGGTGGAAGCTGTGAAGAATCAGAAGAACGCCCCGGACTGCATT
>CALXBH010000084.1 GCA_944386475.1 uncultured Clostridia bacterium
GTTCAGTTTTCAAAGGTCTACCAAACTGTCATCAGACAGCTTTTATATTTTATCACAGCTACCACCATCAAGTCAACAACTAATTTTAAGCAATTATTTGTTAGCTCTCAAACAAGCAGCTTAAATAATATATCATGCTGTCAAAACGATGTCAACGACTTTTTTCGAAGCCGTTGCGTCGTCTCAAACAACGTTATTTACTATACCGATATTTGTCCCTAGTGTCAACAGCTTTCATTCATAAAGTTGAATTATTTTTAAAACATGAACGAACCATCACAAGCTACTGATTTTATTCACTTTTTTTGCAAATAAGGACAAAAAAAACGCAAGTCAGGCAATAATTGTCCGGCTTGCGTTTGTCGTCGTTACTATTTATTTTCCTTTTCGGGACGCATTGTTGGGAAAAGAAATTTTATCGTTTATAAGTCTCCATATCTTGTCACTACTTTATTACTAGCATTCTTATCTTTCATATCCCGTCACAACTCTTCATAAGTTTTAAAAAAATGGTGTATTTTTGGTGTATTGAAGGTGTATTCAATCATTTTCAGCAATAAAATCGTCAAAGTGAGCAAACTGTTGCTTTTTTAGTTCTTTCGTCACGTCCGCATAAATATTAAGTGTGGTTTGAATGTCAGAGTGTCCTAATGCTTCTTGGATAACTTTAACATTCATACCTGATTCTATTAGCCTGGTTGTAAATGTATGCCTTAATGTATGGCAACTAAAATCAGGCAATAAAGTTTCTTCATCAATAGTAGGATTTCTATTTAAAACGTCACAGTTTGCATCTCTAATAATCCTTTTAAGTGCCTTATTTAGCGTTCCCTGATGTTGTACGTGACCAAATCGATTAATAAAAATGAAGTTTTGAAATCCATCAATATTATCAACAGACTTGAGATTATTGCTTTCTAGATATTGTTTTTGATTGATTAAGGCCTCTCTAACCGTTTTTATCATAGGCACAGACCTATATCCAGCCTTAGTTTTTGGCGTATTAATACCAAATCCTGTGTGACTAGCTTTTGATCGATCATAGAATACTAATGTATGAGTGACATTAATCATATTATTCTTTAAGTCGACATCTTGCCAGCGTAAGCCAGTTAGTTCACCCACTCTTAATCCGCTACCTATCATAACAGCAAAAGTAGGATACCAATGCTTATATTTTGGATCGTTTTTGATGAAATCTAAAAAGAGTTTCTGCTGAGCTATTGTTAAAGCTTTGCGTTTAGTACCGTGCAGTCCTCTAACTTTCTTCAGTTCTTTTAAACCTCCATCACTAACATTTTTTCTCAGTATATCATCTTCAACGCCCAATTGTAGAACTTGATGAACAACTAAATGTATTGTACCTACCGTATTAATTTGGAGGCCGTTATCATCTACTAAATTGTTATAAAATCGTCTAATATCGGTTCTATGCAGCGAGCGTACTTTATATAATCCTATACTTTTTTGGACAAAATGTTCGTACATGTATCGATAATTGTTAAAGGTATTAGGTTTCAAGCCTTTCTTCACATTAACCCAAATGTTGTATAGGTCATTTAAGGTTAAGTTTAGATTATTAGTTCGAATTCCATCATCAATATCATGGACTATTTTCTTTTCTTTAGTTCTAAGCGTTCTTAAAGTTTGGGCATAAATATAATGGCGCTTTCCATCTCCTGTTTCCCACCGATATTGATAACCACCTGTTTTCCTTTCACTTTCTCCCGTTTTTAGCACCCTATTTTTGCTATCCTTACGGCGTTTTATCATGGTAAAGTCTCCTTTAGTTAGATAAAAGGCTAGCATACCAATATTTTAGCATGCTAGCCTTTATTTTAAGAGCTAATTAAACTGAGTAGATTTCGCTTAAATACTTATCAAAGAGGACACGTTTAATCAATCGCTTATTGCCAACCCACAACACGAAATTACAGTCTTCGCTCTCAGTCATTTCTCTTAGCTTGCTCAAGCCAATGTTTGAATAAGCAGCAGCTTCATTAATCGTCAAATTGGCCTTATGCCAAATTGGTACTTCCTTTTTCATCACTATAATTTACCCCTTATTAGTCTTCATTAAGTGATTCCCTAAACTCAGCTATCGTTTCCTTGTAGCTGTCAACAAATTGTTTACAGCCTTCATACTTTTCATAAATCGGAAGAAGTGATTCTGCTTCATCAAGCTCATCCAAATCGGGAGAGCTTGAACCAAGCAAATCGTCAATTCGCGCCTCAATTGTAATATCGTCTTCAATATAGTGGAGGACATTCTTTGTCGACAAATCAACATTCCCGTTTTCGTTAAACTCTAAATTCCAAGTTTTCACTTCATGTGGCTTGTAACCATCTAAGGATGTAGCCACTACTGCATAAAGCTCATAACTAGGTGATCCAATATAATTTTTGATGCTACAACAATAGCCAACAAGGTCTTCTAGTGACTTTTCTTTAAAATATTCCGCTTCCTTTTCGGAAATTGTAGAAAGTGGTTCGCCCGCATCAAGATCGAATTCACCATTTTCATCCAATTTGAAATCTTCTTTTTTTAATCCTAATTCATCCATATAGCATACTACTGCATTGTCATAGTACCCCCAATCATCCTTGGCACTGGTTAAATTGATGCGGTCCAAGATATTAATAATATCCCAAATATCGTCATATGCGCTTTTGCCAGAATAAAGGGAATATTCTTTTTCGACATTTTCAGGATCCAAGATATGAGCCCTAGCTGAACCCTCTTTTTCATAAAGATGAAAACCACACAATTCACTTTCGAGTTCTAGATTATTAGTATTATCCATAATTTTATTTCCTCCTATATTTTATGTTTCTAATTTTAATCCGGTCTGTTTTCATACACTTTTACAACAGCAAAGCTTTGCAGCGCTAACAACCAATTTCATATTTGCGAAGTTTCTGGTGCCAATTTCCCTTTAACTCCGCCAAAGGATTGACAAACCTACCCTTTGCTCGCTTAATCGCCTGCTTGAAACCAGAAAAAGAACTATATTGTTTCGAAAACAATTCATTGTAAATAGATTTCAAATCATACTTTTCTTCATATTTGGCCAAATACCTCAATAAGACTTTCCATTTGTAAGTCTCTTGATAATTTTTATATAGCTCTAAATAATTGCTACCCTTTAAGACCACATCTTCTTTAACCCAAGCAATTTTATAACCAGTACGGGTGCGAACTAGATGGTTATCTAATTTAAGAAAGGCGTAGGCATATTTTGGATTAAATAGCGGGAATAATTGAGCGTAAACCTTCATATTTTCTTTAAATGTTTCTGCTTCTTCAACTGTATTAAAGAGTTCTGTATTATAATAACCAGTTCCATTTCCGTTATCGTGAAAGTCTACTGGCTTACTAGTAAAATCAAATGATAATGATTGATACGTTGGTTGTTTCCATTCTGACAGTAGATGCTTATTATCAATTCGATGTTTCATATCATTGAGACTTGAAAGCCTGTGTTGATCGACTTTAATGGTAGTGATATTGTTGATTAAATCATGGTAAATGCTGTGTGATGAAACATTTCTTACGCCTGCAAGAGCTTCAATCCTACCGTCTAAAGTAAAGTTAAATCGCGTCTTTAAATTAACTAAGGTAGTGTTCTTTGAATACTCTTCCTTATCACCAGCTAATTTTGACTTGAATTCAAAGAATTGCCCATCGAAATACTTATCATTGACTGTTACCCATTGCTTAGGTGCAGTTTTTTTAATCGCTTTAACAATTTCTTTTTTATCAAGGGGGTGATTACCTGCCCAGATGAAGCCGTCAGTTGTTACTGACGGAATAAGATTATTAGGGTAGAGATGGTCAAGCAAATCCATTAAAAAGTTAACCTGATAACGAGCGATAGCAGTGTATTGCATTGCGACGAGTGGGTTAGTTGATCTGGACACAGGTACGTAATAACTATTTTTTGTCCCAAATGCTTTGGAAGTTTTAGCATTCAATCCCTGAGCGGTCTTGCCATAAGCCCCATTACCTAATAGCTTAAAAAGCTCCTGTTCCGCAGATTTGTTACCATAATTTTTCTTGGCTAAATTACGATGCTGAAGTGTCCAGTCTTGAGCCCTTCCTGATGGACAAATATTAGCAAGGTTACCATCAAGTCGTTTCTGTTCAGGAACGATAAGCCTGTGAATATAAATCTCTGAATTATGATTGAATAAATCAATCACAGTTGTTAGAGGCAGAATTGCCCTTTTGTGCTCTAAAACGTATCGAGGCGTTGCATTTTTCACTGTTGCTTTTACTCCAGCGGATGCCCTTTCAATGCCATCTGGCAATTTATAATCAACATCGGCCACACCTACGGTAAATACTCCATTTGGTAGTGTCGGCAATAGCTTCTTAAAGTCACTCTTACTAATATCAGTATCATTAAACTTTGCTGAATCATCTAGCTTCAAATCAGGAATCAAGTGGCCTGCATTTACATAGCTAGATTTTAAATCGATATCATATACATACGGCTTATGAATTAATCCTGGATTATAGCAAAGGTTCTGTCCACCTGTATAGGCTTTTAATGCCATTGAAAAGGCTTGATTATAAGCTTCATCTGCTTGTAAAGTACTCATATCATGAATGCCTTTTTCATGTTTTGCACTATATTTATTAGCTTCCTTAAAATAGTATCCGTTGTGTGTCGCAAAAAGATTTAGTTCCTTTTCGACCCAATAGAATTGACCTGGCTTAAAGACTTGATAATTATCTCCTTTTTTCTTATAAGTAGTCTTATATACTGATTGTTGCCATAAATATGATACAAATTCATTACAGGTTAATAATTCATTTGAACTTTTTCGTTTAAATCGATATGCATTTGCATTAAAAGCTAACCGCACTTTATCATTTACATTGATTGAAGGACTATAATGTCTGATCCTTTTTCGAGGATCGAGCAAGTCATTAACTTTTAGCCTTGGATTTAGCTTATATAATTCATTGAAGTTGATACGCCGCATTAATTTATCAGTATTTAACAACTCAATCGGCTTTCCCTTATCATTTAGACTAATAATGATTGAACCACTGGATAAAAATGAACTTAATTTTTTTACTAAGAGTTGATGTTCCTTAACAATACTTTTACGTTTAGTGTTTTTAATACTGATAATTAACTTTTTCCAATCTTCATCACTGTTTGTAGGCATTTGATTATAGTATTTAGGACGAAGATATTGTTCCATTTGATCATTAAAGATACTTTGGGTAATTTTTTTCACTTGCCCATGACTATATTTTTCGTTTAAATAATGATTCGTTAATTGGTCAGATAATCCTGTTAAAGTTGCAGGAATATACATTTGTTTTAACAGTCCCGCTTCGTACACTTCTTGTTCCATGCGTAGTACGAAACCAAGGTATTTCAAGGTGATTTCAGCGTCATTCATTGAGTAGCGTTGATAATCATCAGGACGCACTTGTAATAACTCACGCATGTGAGTCTTGTAATATCCAGATGGTTTTCCATCTTCTTCATCCCATACAGTAGTGTCAACCTTCGGCTGCTTGACCATTTCGCCTAATTTTTTCAAACCACCTTGAGGGCCTAATGCCATCATGTCACGATACTGCAGTGTCACTGGCACTTTACGATGATGATCTGGGCTAACAATCTCTGTGACAAATTGCCGCGTAAAGAAAGCATGTTGATATAGCGTGATTACATTTGCGTCTTTCTTACGTCCACTCTTTTCTAAGTACTTATACCAATCTTCGTACGCCGATACATCCACACCGCCAAAGTAACCAACCATCATAATAGGTGGGATTCTCACCGGGAAAAGGTGCTGCTTAATATAATCATTCGATTTGCATAACTTTTTGGCGTAGCTTTTGATTTCTTGATCAGTATAGTGAGCTTTATATCCAATATCATTAAGATATTGCTTGACAACGCTAAGTAAATCCCAGAATTTAAAAGGCTTGTCATTTTTATTACGATAAAGAATGTAACCAATAGCTGGATAACCTGGTAGCTTGGCAACATACTGATGACTGATAATATCTTCTTGCTTTCGAGTTCCTACTTCATCAGTTGTTACAATAGGTGACTCCCACTCACTATCGTCCGCGACAAATAGATAATCAAGAATTGAATCTTTAAGCCCATCAAATACTTTTAAGTTAGGATTCTGTTGTACCGCATTAGAATATAAGATTGGATCATAATCTTTAGGGATGTAATCCATAATAAAAATCCTCCTTGATCTTATAACACAAACTTAAAAGCTCAAGGAGGTATAATTATTGCAAAAGAAGTGCAGAAATAATATACTAAAAATAGCGATAGCTTTTTTAGGTATTAGGCTATTACCATCGAGCTTTTTTAAGTTCGGTTATGAAGTAGGTTGAAAACTAGCGCTTTGGTCAGTTGATAGTTTTCAGCCTTTTTTATTTTTTAATTAAATAAGGCGTCAAGCTAATTTCTACTTGAAGAAATTTACTTGACGCCTATTATAATAATACATTTTTATAAAATTGTAAATACATTTTAATTATATAATAATAATTAAAACTAGTCAACAAGTTTTTTAAAAATGATTATATATTTAAATCCGCGCTATTTCTATTCGTTTGAAGAATACTTTCTTCGGCACTAGATTATCCTCCCTTAAAATAATATACTCAATCATTTGCATTTTATATATTACTTCCACATGTCAAATTAGAGTGTACTTCACCGTTACAGACAGAGTTACAATATCATCAATAATTTCAGCGTAACAAATACTGTAACAATTGAAGGTGAAAATAATGGCTCTAATATTTTATGCCAGAGTAAGCAGTAAGGATCAAAACTTAGAAAGACAACTCTACCGTGCTAAACAAGTAAATGCTGATAAAGTGTTTAAAGACAAAAAGAGTGGAAAGAATATTAAACGATCAGGCCTTAAAGAGATGATTAATTATATCAGAGAGGGAGATACTATTGAGGTAGTAAGCCTAGACAGATTGAGTAGGAACTATAATGACATCAAAAAGTTGGTGCAGCTATTCAAAGAGAAAAAAGTTAAACTACTTGTTGACGACCTCCCTGTAACACGTACTGGAAATGACCTGGTCGATAATTTTCTACTCGATATGATGATTAGTTTGATGGGATTTGTAGCTGAGAATGAGAGACAAAAGATTCGCGAACGACAAAGGCAAGGCATAGCACGAGCTAAGCAAAGCGGAAAGTATAAAGGGAGAACAAAGAAATACTCACCGACCTCAACAAGTAGAGAAGGAAGGCTAGTTTATCAGGGTATTAAGAACGACTACCTTAATAACAATTACCAAACCAAAGTACAGTTGGCCAAGAAGTATGGAATTTCACGTCAACAATTATACAGGATTCTGTTAACCATTAACCAGTGAACAATAACAGGCGCTAACACACCTGGGGCTTGCCCATGTATGTAATAACCTGTGATTATGCCTTAAATGTTGTCATATCAACCTTCATGTAAGATGAAACTACCCGCAATTTTTTTTATTAGTGCGGGATCCATTTACCCTTATTCTATAACAAGTTATTGCAACTAATATCTGTTAGCCTGATACTTCAGACATGACAATTTTTTATTCATAACAGTTTCAACTAGGTTGATAACTACCGCATTTCATATATTAATGCGGGATGTTTAAGATGTTGCAAATCCTGATACATTAATGTTTATAGCTAAATCACATTCACATATACAATGGGAATGCCCATGATGTGTTGATGTTTGTTTTACTTGTTAATTTAACCCCTATTAATCTATTCAATTTCTTTCTGAGGTTGAATAGATTTTTTATTTAGAACAATGATGTGTATATATAAATTAAGGAGTGATAATACTATGGCTATGTATGGTTACGTTTCAGGCTACTATAAAGACAAGATTATCAGAGAACCTGATTTTGAACGTCGCGTAAATGTTCTTTTAGGAAGTGGCATCCCAATCAAAAACTGTTTTGCTGACGGCTTCAGTTATGATAACAAAGAGCGGTATAGATTGCATAAGTTCTTGGCAAATGTTGCCAAAGAAGGAGACATATTGTTTGTCCCCGAATTAACAGATCTATACAGTAACGTTCGTGAGTTATGTTGCCTTATGCATGATGTAGAACGTACTGGGATAGTAATTAAAAGTAGTGATATGGATCTTAGCGACGATAGTACTGCTAGTAACTGGATTATTGCATCACAGTTAGCTCGACTTGACTATGCACATTATTTGCATAGTAAGTGCTTAGTCAAGGCTAGTAAGAAGGCAAAGTTCCAATCCAAATTGAATACTGGCGGGCGAAACAAGCGTGTTATTACACCACTTTATAGGCGAACCTATGAGTATCTTCAGTCTCACACTTATAATGAAACTCAAGACAAATTTCATCTATCCAAGTCAACAATTTACAGAATAAAAAAGCAAATTGATCATAAGGCAGTAGCCTATTAATACTATCCAGAGTTAAAATGCCTGACGAGGCGATACAATATGAAAGAAAAACAAACATTAATCTACTGGCTAGATACAACAGGCCCTTGGGAGTATGACGAAATCGTAAGATTGACAATTATTGATATTAATAATGATATATTCTTCGATCATGTTTTTAACACAAAATTAGTCGATTGGTGGTATGGCGAGCTCAATGGCATCAAGCCTGAAGAAACATATAAAGAACAATCGTTTGAGAAATACAAACATAAGATTCAAAATATCTTTAATAGCGCAAATAAGCTCATAACTTTCTATGGTTCAACCTCTTTTCTGCAAAAGCAGGGGATAGATTTGGTAAACATTCAAATCCATGATGTTGCTGACGATTTTAGGGTCATGGGCGATGACACAGATACAATAGACAATTTAAGCGCTTATTATGGATATGATTTACCTACCAACATTTATGAACGTTCAGGCATTGACTGTGCAAAAGCTGTTAATTTCTGTTATAAGAAAATGGAAAGATATCGTCGAGCCCAAGAAAAATAGGCAAACAAAAAACACTTGGAATTACCAAGTGTTTTTGTTTTTTGATATTAAAGTGAAGTATTGTTGTCTTCATTTAAGTCAACTTGGAGCTTGTTACGAGCATCCAATACTTTAATTTGCTTCCGAAGCTCCTTGATCAAAAGTAAATCTTGTTGATGCTTAATTTCAGCATCTTCAATTTTTTGATCAAGCTTCTTAGCAGAAAAAGGTGGTAAATAATAGCCAATTACCTTGTCACCTTGTTTAACAGTAATTACTTGTTCAGCCTTATTATTAAATGACCATAAATAATCAAAGTTTTCCAAAAAGAGCTCTCTGTTAACAAGGTAGGTAGTATGATAATCTTTTGAAATCATCAAAGACTATCTCCTTCTTATTGATATTTGCAGGGTAAATTAACCTTGCAATAAAGTTCTAATAAAAAAAATATTTTTTATTCAAAAACTTTTTAGTGTGACTAAAAAGGTGGATTATAGAATGAAGTTAGCCACCTAATTGGTGGTAAATGCAAAAACGCCATTCGGCGTGACATCAGGTATCATATTAAGTGAATCAAACCTATATGAAAGGATGTCCGTCAAATGACGC
>CALXBH010000085.1 GCA_944386475.1 uncultured Clostridia bacterium
ACAGGTTATGCTGGGAAGGGGTATTAGGGCATACCCTAACAAGAGGGCATTTTATGAACATAAAATGCGTATCTTGCAATAATATTATATTAAATATAGCTGTCCCCGTCACATCACAGTTCTGTGACACAAAATGGGAACAAGGACGGAGGAGGAGACCTTAAAAACCGCATATTTCCGGCATTCTTCGGGGGTCACAAATTGTCACAAACGTGTGATTTTTTGTGACCCCTGCATTTTTGTGTGAGCATACGCTGTACGGGAATTCCCGGCCATGTGACAAATTGTGATTTTATCTCCAGACGCCATAAAAGTAGATTATAAAGAAGAATATGAGATTTTATCTCAAATAATGTTTACAAAAATGAAATATTGAATATAATAGGAGGTAAGAGAGGAATGGTATGTGACGCTGAAATAAATGGGGGTAAACACAAATGTTATGCCAGTTTACAGTAAAGAATTTTAAAAGTATCCGCGACGAAATGACGTTTGACATGCAGGCAGCCGCCATTTCAGAGCATGAAGACAGAGTGATCAAGGACAGAGACGGAGAACTGTTTCTCCCTGTATCCGCTATTTACGGTCCAAATGGCGGGGGAAAATCCAATGTGCTGGAGGCGCTGCACAGTTTGGTAGTTAAGGTGCTGAGACCGTTATATGCGACCAGTGATAATGAAAATGCGGCAATTCGGATAAAACGAGTATTGATTGAACCGTTTGCCTTTTCCGCGGAAACAGTGAATGCGCCAACGGAGTTTGAATTATTTTTCAGGACAGCATCAGCGGAATACCGCTACGAGCTGACTGTCAGGAAAGATGTAATTAAGTATGAAAGACTGGATCGGGTAAAACTGGAGACTGGTCGCAGATCGGCGCTTTTTGAAAGAGATGGAAATGAAATCATGCTGAAAGGCGTTTTTTCTAAGTTAAAAACCAGCGAAGATTTATCCGGGACTTTGCCACTGCTTTCCTATCTGGGCATTACCTATGCCAAGAATGAAGTGGTGCAGGATGTACTGAATTGGTTTGATGACGGAATTGATTTCCTGAATTATGGAAACCCGAGCCAGGAATTGCGTATGGCAGTTTCCAATTCTGAAGATGTGAAGAAACTGATGCTGGAGATGATCCAGGAGATGGATCTGGATATTGTGGATTTCCGTGTGGAAGAGAGGGAGCATGACCGGATCGAAGTATTTACCAAACATGTTGTTGACGATTATGAAACAGAATTGAATCTGTTCAATGAGTCCAGCGGAACAAAGAAGTTATTCGGACTGCTTCCCTTTATTGCACAAAGTATTCTGGAGGGAACAACACTGGTGATTGATGAACTGGATGCTAAAATACATCCGGTCTTGCTCCGATACATGATTATGATGTTCAATGACATGAAGATAAACAGGCATGGGGCGCAGTTGATTTTCACGTCTCATGATTTATCTACGATGAACAGCGAAGTATTCCGGAGGGATGAGATCTGGTTTGTTGCCAAAGGAAATAAAGAGAATTCTAAATTATATTCTCTGGTAGAGTTTAAAAATGATAAAGGCGAGTCAGTACGGAAAGATGCAAAATTCGACAAACAATACCTGGAAGGGAAGTATGGGGCTGATCCGTACCTCAGAAAAATCATAGATTGGGGGAAGGTCAATGCCTAAAAAAGCCGGGATGGAAGCGTGGAAGAAAGCGCGCCGTAAGGAATATCTGGAAAAGAGGGAATTCCGATATTATATCTTCTGTGAGGGACAGCAGACAGAGCCGTTGTACTTTGAAGGATTTAAAAAGTATATAGAAGATAATCCAATTTATCGGGATATGGTGTTGATTGAAATTGAACCATGCCAGGCAGAAACGATGCGTGTAATCGGAATGGCGGAAAGATATGTGAGAAAGAACAGAATTCAAAAGGGACAGATTTGGTGTGTATATGACAAAGACAGTTTTCCGGCAAAAGATTTTAATGGAGTCGAACAGCGTGCAAGGAAGTTGAGTCAGGAGAATCCAGATCTGCAGTATCACGCAGCATGGAGTAATGAGTGTATCGAATTCTGGTTTCTGCTGCATTTTGCATACTATACGTCAAATAATCATCGAATCGAATATATCTCATTTCTGAATGACAAGTTTCGGGAACTGGGGATTGGAAAGTATCAGAAGAATATGGAAGGTATATTTGAAATTCTGGTGGAAAAGGGAAATCCGAAACTGGCAATACGGTATGCGAAGAGGATTATAAAAGATGGGCAGGGACAGACGCCGACGGAGATAGCGCCGGGAACGAAGGTGTATGAGTTGGTGGAGGAGCTGGCAAAATATTTGCCGGAGTAGATGCGGACAAAAATTTTACTGTAGAAAATAATTTGAATAATGGAATTTCCGGTATCTTTCAGGGGTCACAAATTGTCACAAGCGTGTGATTTTTTGTGACCCCTGTATTTTTGTATGAGCATGCGTTGTATGGGAATGCCCGGCCATGTGACAAATTGTGATTTTTGCTTTCCATACAGTTTTTTAAAAATGAATTGCTTCATTAATCTGTGCCGACTGTCAACACGCCGCAGTCTGACCTGAAATGACCTGAAATGAACCTTGAATCCGGTTGACGCATCTATTATTCTATAGATAAAGAAAGGAATCAGAGAGGCTGAAAAGTCTTTAGGATTCCTTTTGTGTTTTTCTAAAGGCAGATGACGTCTGAACAGAAAAGAGCTGATTCTATTTTCTGAAAAAGATTCATAGTTTGTAAAAACGGACAGGGGGTGGGGCTGCTGTGAAGAAGCAAAAACTGAATTATCGCTTTCATGACCCGAATGATCCGGCGGTTACTGCTGAATACATATTGAAAGTGTTTATCGAGGTAAATCAGAAGAAGGTGGAGGAAGCGATCCGAAAAGCGAGTGAAAAGGAACAGATACCGGAGCAGGAGAGCGAGGTGACAAAGCAGGAGAACAGTATTCCCAAAGGGGGAGAAAGAAAAAATATTAAAAAAAATACTGTTAAGAGATTTAGCAGGTAGAAGAACTGGTTTCGGAAAAAGAAAACTTAACTGTTTCAGGTGTTCAGAAAATGTATCCGGCGTGCTTCAGAACCGGATACATTTTCTTATTCCCGCTGTACAAAATGTTTTCATGTGTTATAATCAAAGTTAGCAACCCCCATTTGAAATGGGGGTTGCTAACTTTGATATACAAATTTTATGATATCAGATATAATGATGATATAGAGGTCGAATTAAAATTTGACCTCTTGACACCACGGATTGCTCTGCGCCTTCACAATCCTAAAATACCTCAAATCCGCACATTTTTTTGAAAAAAATAGCTCCTTTTCGGTATTTTGCGGGTCAAGTCGATATTCTTTTTCCTGCAGGCATGAAAAGCATATCTATTTGACCATGGTGTCATATAATGAAAATGCTATAGAACATAGAGTGAAAGAGATATTTTAATTATTATTAGAAAGTGGTGAGGTTGTATGCCGGTTCATATTTCGGATGTAATGCTTCTGGTCTCTTTGGGGGAAGAAGAAA